>JAAYKJ010000041.1 GCA_012522505.1 Clostridiaceae bacterium | reverse complement strand
GGGGTGGCATCGGAGTCGTCCCCGAGATTAAACCCCCATTTGGGCGTCAGAGTGTTGATATCGAGACACTGGAGCATGCCTCCATTATCGTTAAAAAACATCAAATCCCGGTATATGGCTGGTGAAGACTCTATTCCAGCGGCACCGTAAAATGGGTTGGTATATTTGTATTTTATCGTTTCCGGATTGACCGACAAATGACCTTCCTCTTCATCAAACTGCGTATTCAGTTTGATTTTATACAGAATTCCATTCTCACCGCATTGAAACAGCGTATCGGTTTCTGCATGCAATAAGGACGTTGAATCAAAAGCTCCCCAGGTTCTGGTCGTAACAGGATCCTTGCCTGGAATTGAGAATAGTTCGCTGTGATCGATTAGGCTGAAGACACGGTACTTCCAGGAGGTTGTTTTTCCACTTAGCAGGCTGTTAATACCCATACCGGTATACAAAATCGGATAACCACGCGGGTCTATTGCTGGAGTTCCCTTGATCGGAAAACCGATATCTATGGAATTCCGTGTAGGCAATCCTGTTTTCAGATCCAAAAAATAAATGTTTCCATCCAGCGTTGCCTGAATCACCTCAATAAAGTCCTTATCCCTGAACTCCTGATTCAGGTTCATGATCTTTCGGGTTTTTTCAGGCCAATGAACGATCAGCGGCTGACCCGTCCAGCCCACACCAGGCCATTGGGGATCGACAAGCCCGATCTGATCAAAGACCCATTCAATCTCCAGTTTTTTCATAACCACCTTACGGGTACCGTATGTCGCATCATCCCGATAATTGTTCCCACGATAGGTGGTTACACCTTCAATATGGTTGTATGTAAGAGGAGAACCAAACACAATCTCATCTTTTCCCCGATAATCGCTAATAGGCGTAGCTGCAGAATACACCTGGTGCTTTATCTTCTGTCCACTGCTATTCCCTATATCAGATGCGACTGGTACCGGCGAAGGCGCTGATGTAGGAACAGGAGTGGGTGATGGTATCTGGGTAGGGGATGGCGTAACCGTAGACACAGGAATGGATGCAGATTCAGTAGGAGTGGCTTCCGGTGTTGGTGATATCGTCGCGGAAATGGCTGGCCCGTCGTTGTCTCTGTTATTTTTCTCATACTCCCTGTAAACAAATATCAATACCACCAGTAATATTACCGGTACGATAAGCATTATGACTTTTCCTTTACTGTTTCTCATATTATAAAACTCCTCCAAACAATTACCAGGTCCTGTTTTTCATTTCATTCGCCCGTATGTTTTTGGACCCTGTGCAGTTCTTTTCACTTTCGGTTTGATTAATCGGGCTGAATTCTTTTATTCGGTTTGGTATGTGGTTTGCGGGCTTTGGGACTTACCTCTGCTGCCACGTGATCGTATATTCTTTTTGACAGCTCTCCTATCACATCGGAAGCAACCACCTGGTCAACTCCATCACTCATGACAGCCAGAACATAGGGCTCGGCCGCAAAAACAATGCCAACATCATTGCAAACACCCACATAGTTACCGATTTTGTGGGATACTTTCACATCCCGGGGTAAAAACTTGTTAATTCGGTCATTCCATTGGGTGCCCTGCAAATCTCTGATAAGCAGGCCCGCTATCTCGGGCTCTTCCTGATAAAAGCGATACAATGCTTCTGCATACAGGGCAAGATCGTATGGGCAGCTGAGATGATCGCTTCCATAATAAACTGTCCCTCCAAGCTCCTGCATATATCTGCGTATATTGTCAATACCGAGCAGACGAATTATCATGTTGATACCACAATTATCACTGTAAACAATGGAAAGCCGGGCTGTTTCCCTAACCGTATATACAGTTCCGTAAGGCGAGTTTTGAATGATACCTGTTCCTGCTTCAAAATCTTCCTGAAGGTAAAAAAGATGGCTGTTCAGATCGATTTCGTCAGAGGCTGCCTTTTTGTATAACAGCAGATTCATCGGAAGCTTCGCGGTGCTTGCTGCGATATATTCGCTCCTGTCATTAATTCCAAACGCTGCGCCGGTAACAATGTTTTTAAAATATAACCCGTACCTTCCGTCCTGCTTGGAAATATAACGTGCCAGCTCTTCCTTCAGTGCGTTCATGGATTCAGCTTCCAGAGCCATATCCGTTTCTTGCGCCAATGTCTTTCCGGAAACCTGTGTTGGATCGTCTATTCGCACAAGTGTTACGGTCGGTGGCATAGGCAGCAATAGATTCGGCAAGTCGGTTTCTTTATCTTTTAACGGAATCTCAATC
>JAAYKJ010000262.1 GCA_012522505.1 Clostridiaceae bacterium | reverse complement strand
GTATCGGATACAATCTGAAAAATATACATAAAGGATTCAAAAGACAGCTCTTCTCATATTTATTTTTGGTAAAGCATTTCTATTCAATTTCCAGTGAATATCCGGCAATATCATAGCAATCATTTCGTTAATATTCGCTCCATTTTGTCCACTCTCCATAAAGACATCTGAACCAAAAGCTGGATTCATGAAACAAATTTACTTCACTTTTAAGGAATTTCATAGCCTGCACATCCAAATAAAGTACATGGCAAACCCAGCGATATTATCATCAGCAAAAATGAAATATGCCCATCTCTTATCTTCAGTCCAATAATAATCAAGAAATGGATATCCATAAAGACCTAATTTATTGACGTCACGCTTGTCCCATTTAGAAAATTCATAATTGTATTTTTCTAATAGATTTCTCAAAATTTCTTTTTCGTCAACCGTAACCTGCTTCAGTTCAACTCTCATTTTCACGACCTTCCTAAATGCTGAACACCTTATCTTTGGGCTATATTTGTTAGTAAGATATTGTTTTTTGAATAAATATACCTTTTCTCAAGTCATCAAAAGCTTTATTCAATTCTTCCTTAGTATTCATTACAATAGGACCGCCCCAAGCCACCGGTTCGTCCAGTCGTTTTGAACTTATGAATAAAACCTGAGCTTTTTCATTAGTAGCCCTTATCTCTACCTGATCACCAGAGGTAAGTTTTACCGCTGTCTTTTCTTTTACCAGTTCCCCACCGATATAAGCATCGCCTAACAGTGTGAATACCATTACTGAACGCTCATTATCAGTACTCAAGATGATAGAAACATTCGGAGCAAGGTGGATATCATAGTAGTCGAGGGGTAGATACTTACTCATATATCCTTTTTTCTCTTTAAACTGCCCTGCCAATAATCTTAATTTACCACCCTCGATATCAAGTTCCTCAATTTCTGGGTTTTTGATGCTGTGATAAGCTGGTGGAGCCATTTTGTCCTTTGCGGGAAGGTTAAGCCAGAGCTGCACACCCAATAGTCTGTCGGAAGCCGGAAGTCTCTCTTCATGCATAATACCGGAACCCGCTGTCATCCATTGAACCTCACCATCACCAATCGTGTCCTCATTCCCTAAACTGTCCCGATGCGTCATAGATCCGCGATACACATAACTGATTGTCTCGATACCCCTGTGCGGATGCATTGGAAACCCAGCCGTGTAATCCTCCGGATTTGTACTGTCAAAGGAATCAAGCATTAAGATGGGATCATATGCCTGAACAGTTTGGTTTCCCAAGACTCTGACCAAACTTACACCGGCTCCGTCCTCGGTTCTGTAGCCTCTAACCTGCTGACTGATTTTTCGTTCCATAGGGTTATCCTCCTTTTGAGCAGTTATTGCATGTTCTCCAGCACCCGTATCATCGTTACGGCTGCCTCCCCATGGGTCATAACGTCGCCTGGTTATCCCGGGATGGGATAAAACGAAAACTTCTTTACTGTATAATTACCACACAGCAAAGTTATAAACCTATCTTTACCGAAATTTTACTTCTCTTTTTGGATGTAAAAATGCCTGTTGCGTAGTTGGATGAATTTACATATTTTGATCTCTTACTTTTTCATCCTCATTTCTGCATACCTTGACCTGTCCTTATTGATAAGCTATAGGTAATACTTCATTTATTAGTATATTATCGTATAACTCTTTCTCTTCGTACATTGGGTGGTGTCCGCTTTTATCAAACCAAATCAGCTTTTTTTCCGGAGCATTTATTTTTTGAAAATAGCTTTCAACCATTTCGGAGGGTGTATTATAGTCGTAACGCCCCTGCAGAAAGAAAACCGGTATATCAAAATCAGTATTGGTATCAGTGAAATTTATCTCCATGATTTGAGGCCATATTGTCCTTAAAGAAAAAACGCTTCCTTTTGCAAACTTAACAGTATCTATAAGAGTATATTCGGATAGTCCAAGTAATGGAGTTACATAAAAATTATTATAGTTATCCTTTTGGTACACTTCCCCACCCAATTTTACAAGCCACTTTTGCTCTGTCATTAAATCGTCAAACCATTTAGCATTATTTTTCGTATCAAGATAGGGGTAATTGTTATTGATCTCATTTAATTCTTGAATCGCTTTCGTAGTGTTGCTTTTTCTTGCTTCAGCCATAGCATATTCCCATGATAATTTTTCTGCGTATGCGGGTTTAACAATTTGTCCACTTCCAACATAAGCAAATATGTATTGCGGGTATTTCGATGCCGCCAATATACCCAATGCGGTTCCCCAGGAATGTCCTGCAAGAAAAAGCTTTTCCTGGTCAAATCTTTTCAGCAGATATTCCATTAATTCACCGGTATCATCCACCAGCGTGTCTATCGTCACGCTTTTATTCACTGCTTCCTTATTATAGGATTTTCCCGTTCCTCGCTGATCCCATTGGATTACTGTAAAGTGTTCCTCAAGTTCGGAGTGATATATCCGAAAAGGAACCATTTCCGATGATCCCGGCCCGCTATGCAGGTATAGTAGAATTGGATTTCTTGTATCATGACTTCTGATAAGAATGCTTTGCTCAATTCCGCCAATAGGCACTTTTTCAAGTGAAGCAATCGCATTTGTACCATCAATTGCAGGTGTATATGGAATTGCCTTTATGACTAAATAAATCACGGTTATCACAGAGAAGAACAGCAAAATAAGGCGTATCATTTTCTTGCCTCTCCTTTTTCTCTTCAAAACCAAGCCTCCTGATATTAACTTACTACTAGGAATAGTACCATATTCTGTTATTGCTATCAAGAAAGTATACCTTGATACTTGTACCTGTATAAGAATATATGATAGGAATTTGCTTTTGCCATAATCAGAGTAATACATTAAAAATTGACCGTCAATAACACCAAAAAAATATAAATCCACATTATTTATACAGTATTGTATGAATAGAAAGTGTTTTGAGATTTAACGCTGACGAAGCACTAACCGGAACCAAGGACAATCGTATAGAATTCCAAAGGCTGTTGACGGATTGCCGGGCTGGGTTGATTGATATGGTTATCACCAAATCTATACCGCGGTTTGCCCGGAATACATTAACGATGCTTGAAACAGTTCCGCCGCTTCCAACATGGTATCGAATCTCTCCATTATAAAAAGCCTCCTTATTTGAATAACAGATTATTACACCGCTTGCAGCGGTCATTTTGTATGGGGTTCATCATGGAGCAGACGTTGCAGTAGATGATGCGGTCTTTGGATTTATCGTACTTCTCGTATGTAC
>JAAYKJ010000261.1 GCA_012522505.1 Clostridiaceae bacterium | reverse complement strand
CCATTTCTATAATAGGTAAGGGTGGTTATGGCAAATGTAGTCGGCACGTCATACAGGGAGACCAGTTCTTTTCCCATCAGGATTTGTTTCTGCCTTCCGGCTTTGTCATAGGTTATCTTCTTATACACGTACTTCACTCCGCCATTGTTTTCAACTGGGCTCCATTGCTCGCTGGGCCGGTTTTGCCCATCATATTTGTAATAGGTTGCATTTTGCATGGCATCTGTTGCACTCTTTACCGTTCCGTTCGGGTAATACTGGGTGCTTTGCGTAATACCATCCGGATTTTGCTGTAAAACCAGCCTTCCGGCATAATCATAGGTATACACTGTGGTTAGCTTGTCCGTATCATTGAGATATATGTGCTGGGTGGTTTGTGTTTTCTTATCAATCAATATCGCATACTGGTATTCTTCCAGAAGGACGGCGTTATCTTCTTCACTTTCTCTGAACCATTTTTTTATGACCCGGTTCATGGCATCATAATCATATTCGTATATAGCCCCATTCGGTTTTATTTCGTTTTCGATATTTCCATACATGTTGTAGATGTATGTTGTCGTATTGTATACTGCATCGGTTACTGTTTGCACCTTACCGGTCGGGTAATATGTATATCTGGTTCCATGGTCACCCGAGTAAGTATTGCTGATTCGATCATCCAAATCGGCTGAATACAGGTTCGGGGAAACCTCCTGTTTCACCTGTCCCAGAGCATTGTATACGATCCTCGTTGTTTCTCCTCCGTTAAGTGTTGACCGCAGCAATCTGCCGTTGTTGTCATAATCGTATTCGGTACGGAACGTTTTGGGGGATACCTCTGCCACTTTCCAGCCAATCGTGTTATATTCATACCGTGTTAGCAGATGGGTTTGCGGATCTTCAACAGCACTGATGTTTCCATATGCGTCATAGGTGTATGCAGTAGTATTATTTTCCGGGTCAGTTATACTTTTTACAAGGCCTTTCGCTTTATATCCCAGCTGCTGGCATTCACTGTCGGAGTAGTAGGCATACCGGGTTATTGCGAAATCATCTTCATCGCTTTCTCCTTCCACGTATTGGTCGGTGCCGTTCAAAGGCTGCACCTGTTTCAGAAGGTATACCCCTTCCGAGTCATATATGTAAAAGGTATATCTTCCGGTTTCATCCTTTTCCCATACCAGGTTGTCTTTATTGTCATAACCCATCTCTTTATATGAATTATCCGGGTTTGTTATCTTCGTGATGTTTCCTCTGGAATCGCGATCATAACGTGTTTTATTTCCATTTCTGTCGGTGACGGATTTTTCTTCCCAGTACCGGTTAATATTGTCTTCATCCTTATAGTATTCAGCGACTGTGGAACGTCCTTCTGCATCAACCGAATTGGTGATGCTGTATGAGCTGTCATACCACTTCACGTTTTGTCGGCCGTTGATGTCTGTGATGGTGGTTTTACCCTGTACATTGTCGTATGAATAGGTGAACTGGTTGCCATGTGCATCTACGGTGTAGTCCACCTTATGCTGGTTTTCTCCGGATGCGTGGAGGTATGAAATGGATTCAAGAAGGTTGTTGCTGTGATCCCTGATTTCAGACAGATAACCCTCGGAATCATACGAATAGCGGGTGTAGTTACCTTCCGGATCTTTCACTCTTACAAGGTTCCCGTTTTCATAATCATATATTACGCTGCGCCCGATGGGGTCAGATATGGTTTTGATATATCCGTTTTCATAGGTGATATTGTATTGACGATCCACTGAATCGGTTATTTTCCGAACCTTTCCGTTTCCATCAACGGTTATATTGACGGTGTTGCCGTATCTGTCCTTCATCCAGACCAAATATCCGTCTGAATTAAAACCGTAAGATGTCTGATCTTTGGAAGACAGGATATATGAGCCGTTCTCTTGCCTTGTTAATGTATATCTGGAATCATTGGCGGTAAAGGTACCCTCTTCATTTTG
>JAAYKJ010000040.1 GCA_012522505.1 Clostridiaceae bacterium | reverse complement strand
GTTGTTTGAACATCAACCTCGTCAAGAGGATTCCTTTCAACCGGTTCTTCCGTAAAAAAAACAAATCCTTTTTTCTCCATGTTTTTAAGAATGGCCATTGAAAAACCGAGCATATTCAGCTCATTTGCAGGAATACCACCTTCTTCATAAAGCATTTCCATTACACGTAAATAGTTCATACTGCGTATCCGGTTGTTTAGAACCATTTCCTGATATTCTTCATTTTCCATTGCAGGCCATATCACTTTCTCCGTTTTTGCCCTTGCCTTCATTTGAAAGCGATTGACAATATAAATATAGTTTTTTTCCTCAAGCATTTTGAGAGACTTCATGATAGGCTTTTTCAGTAATCCCTGAAGTTGATCAATGAATAATCGACCATTATGCTGTTGGAGGATATCAATGATTTCCATTTCCTCTGCGTTAAGATGATTACATGCTTGATGTGCTGGTAAGTTTAGCGTACCATCTGTAGCCTGTTCCTGGGGTATTACGTTACCTGTAGCGTTTTGCTCCAATGCATTTTTCTTTTTTGGTGTAACGCCGCCACCAATGTTTTGATTCATTGCCTTTGATTCATTCGCTGTGCTATGCTCTCTGTATGCCGCAGACAATTGTTGCGTCTCATTGTTCGTTTCCTGGTTTAACGGGATTTCCTCCTGGCACAATACAACCTCACGTCTGTATAAAAGCCCAAGCCCAGCCGGAATCATGCAGCGGATAGACAGATCATACGTACAAATGTACCTTTTTTTCATAAATTGGCATAGTTTCAATAATTCTGGTGATAGAACCGGGGTTTCATCGACCAGTTGGTAAACATCTTTTATACCTTTGAAACTGCTTTCTTCCTTCACTTCCATTACAAAGGCTTCACGAATAACCCCAGATCTTCCGAAAGGAACAAGCACCCTTATTCCGGGCTGGATATAGGATTCAAGGTTCTTAGGAACCCTGTAATCATAACATTTATCATATTCTCTTGCGGTATTATTCAGAACAACCGATACAAACAAAATTCAAGCCACCTCAATTCAGTTCATGATCTATTTTACATGAATCGTCCGCGAATTGAAAGCGAACCTGCTGAGTAAGATTTTATGAAACGCCTCTCTGGTTACTGTTCACACCCCATATACTTGAGATATAGAGAGTGAACAGTAAGCCTCCCTGTAAATTAAAAGGAGCATAAAAAAACGACTTCATATCGAACCTATGCAAGTTTGACAGAAGCCAGTTATACTCTACCTATTTTCTCCCATATCTACATCGCATATTCCTTCTGTATATCGTCCGGAACATCTTTAACATGCCCACTGATCGAGAAGACATACCGTATGGGAAACTTGTCATTTAGCCCCTTCAGCTTTTCAAAGAACTGCTTATAGTCTGAATCTTTTCCAGCGACCAAATCAAGCCTGTCAACATACACAGCTTGAATATCGTAATTTGCGGCTATCAACCCGCTGATAAATCCTAAAAAAGAACTAAGGTCGTCTATCGGAAAGTCGGTAATATTCACAAACCGGATTTCATGGCGAAGATCAGTGATCAATTTATTGCTGGAATCGATAAATACAATGTCTCCTCTGCATTCATTGAAGGTCTTATTGACATCCTCGACAAGATATTTAGTTTTTCCAACACCTTTTGTTCCAAAAACTACCTTTATCATAAGTAATCGATCCTTTCCATTTGCATAATACCGGTATCATTCATATCTTGAAGTAAGAATATTATCCCTCTATGCGCTGTTTTAATTCGGTACCTAAACCATTTCTTCTTCTTCATCTTCCCTGTGAAAATTATTTTTTTCCTTGCTTAGCTCCATCTTGGAAATAGAGACCTCATAAGCGGTACGATCTTCAACCGTTCCGTCCTGGAATTTTTTCTGGTATTGCCTGCTTTGTATTCGACCCCAGACCTTGATGTTGTCTCCCACTTCAAAACTGCTGGCAAACCGGGCATTCCTGCCCCACGCAATACAGGGTATGTAATCTGATTTGTTATATGCGCGGTTAACAGCCAGCAAAATATCTGAAATTTCTCTTCCAAACGGTGTTGTTCTATATATTGGTTTTTTACAGATATATCCGTTTAAAAAAATGCTGTTCGGAATTTTCACCTCGTCTACCGAATCGATGAATATAATATCCCGGGCAAAAACAGTCAGCATCAACTTGTGGCTTGATTCGCTATTGTAGTTGTTATAGCTTCGGAACTGGCCTTCAACCGCTATCATCTTCCCCTCTTGAAACTCTTCAATAGGAAGAAGCCTTTCTGAAAACATGACGGGAATATAGTCGTATGTATCGCTAAGCCTTGATACCTCAACCGTGACCAGGTAGAACCCCTCGCCATATATCTCATGGCTGAATTTCGGTTTTGACAAAATTTTCCCCGATAAACTGGTACTGTTGTTTTCCATTAAACTACCGGACATGGATAAACCCCACTCCTCTCTGTCTTTGGTAACTAAATTAAGTTCATCTCATGTTATGCTTATTCTAAATATTCTGCTTTTAGAAGTTTTCTTTCTATTTTTTATAAAGCAGTCTTAGGGTGCAGCGTTGAAGTCATAATCCCGGATCAGCCTTCTCTGTGACGGATTTGTATAACCATTTGCCAGGATAACATCAAAATACAGCATTTTTACCTAAATGCAGCATTTTTTCGTTACTGATCAGCATAAAGGTATAATTTTCCGCCCGTTTAATCATATTATACCACCGAAGGATAGTTATGCAACGGTTTTTAGGAAAAAGTGATTTATGATTCATACACCGAGGCTTGTGGTGCGTTGTTCAGCTTCGCTCTATCGACGCACCTTATTCAAATCTACATCATGCAATACAGCAAACGAAGCAGCAGCCAGAATATCATACGGATTCATGTTCATGCTATCCAGATTCATTACATACTCTTGCGGCTCAACAGTTTTACCGTTTGTAGATATCACCCTTTCCCGTATACAGCAAAGGAATTGTCCGCTTATGGACGGCTCACCTGTGCTGGAAGTTGTAACTTTTGAATTGGAATTAAAACCATAACACAACAGCCTACACTTCTTTTCATCGGAAAAATCAGGAGATTTGATTACATCACTGTTTAAAATTATCATTAAATGTTTATAAAGATTTTTTTTATCCTGCCGTATTTTTTCTGATACCCTCTGCCACTGCCAGTATTCATTCACAAGCAATGTATCTATCGGCAAATTATCCAAGACCTCATTCAGTTGTTCTTCTTGAATCTTTACAATTAGAGTTTCAATCTCTGCCTGGTAAAGCGCAGAAATGTAATCTTGCCAGGTTTTCCTGTTTCTGAATCGGTTCTCGTACTCTGTTATGCCTACTTTTTTTTGATCACAACAAAAAAAGTATTTCACATTTTCCAGTACTTCCTGGGTATGAGCATTTTCAATCATTCCTGCAATATGCATTTGTTTCTCCTTGGATAAAACTCCATTTTCTATTCGTTGGTTGCTTTTCTGTTACTGTTAAGGAGCTATTCAGAATGGTTCATTCATCTTGTGAGGCCATTGTGTAACAAAAGCGTTCAACGTAAATAGAACGTTCCAAAACAAATTCGTCCGAAGCCAAATTGAAAACTTTGCATCATTTATTGGTATCCGTTTGGTTTAAGTTTCTTTTTCTGTGTGAAAATCTACTTTCTATCAATCCGTTTTGTTTTCAAATCATGATCATTATTTTTTACAATATTCATTTGACTATTCAATGGCTTCGGTACGGGATTTTGTTTCATTTTGCCAGATATGGTGGTATATATACATTCACATGCGTACATATTATAGGATATAACATTAATGTAAGGAGAAGGAACTATGGATCTAAAAGGCACGAAAACCGAAGAAAACTTAAAAACTGCTTTTGCAGGAGAATCCATGGCAAGAAATAAATACAACTTCTATGCCAAACAAGCCAGAAAAGACGGATATCAAAATATAGCCGACTTCTTTGAAGAAACTGCTGATAACGAGAGGCAACACGCCAAAATATGGTTTGAATTCATTCACAGTATTGACGATACTTCGAAAAACCTTGAAGATGCCGCAGCTGGTGAGCGCTATGAGTGGACAGAGATGTACAGTGGGTTTGCACAAACGGCTCGGGAAGAAGGTTTCAAGGATATTGCCCTTCTTTTTGAAAATGTAGCTAAAATTGAGAAAGAGCACGAAGAGCGATTCAACAAGCTACTACAGACCATAAAAGATGGTACTGTCTTTAAAAAGGAGGAACAAACAGAATGGGTTTGTAAAAAATGCGGACATACCCATGTCGGCACTTCAGCCCCAAATGTATGCCCCGTATGCAAACATCCACAATCCTATTTCGAAGTAAAATGCAAAAACTACTAAATCTTAGGCAGGTCGTGCGCCGTAAAGGGCGTACAACCTGTTTTTTCGATAACTGTCAAGCGATTTGGGATATAAAGGTCTCATTGTCATCAGGTGGAACCAGCATGGGCAGAATGTCATTGATATCTTTGGCATTCAGCCATTTTTCAATGCTTTCCTCAGGAATGATAACAGGCATTCGGTTGTGAATTGGTTGCATCTTATGGTTTGCTTCGGTGGTGAGAATGGTAAAAGCGGGATATAGAACAGTTTCATCATTCCTGTCCCTAAAAAACCAATACAATCCTGCCATATAAAACAATTGATTGTTGATGGAAATCCAGTGTTTGATTTTTTTGCTTTTTTCATTCTCCATATCTTTTTTCCATTCGTAAAACCCGGTTGCAGGAACAATGCATCTTCTTTTCCTGAAAGGCGCTTGAAACATGGGCTTGCTCGGAGCAGTCTCAGATCTGGCATTAATGATCAGCCCACTCCCCTTCCATTTTGGGAAACCCCATTTAACAGCATGCACCTCTCGGTTCTCTTCACCAGGAGTAATAATCGGAACTGTATCTCCGGGATAAATTTCACCATGCTTTTTCAGCAAATGTTGCTCTACCTCAGCAACCAGCCTTGCAAAATCATCCAGCTCCTTTTCAGGAACATAAAAACGACCACACATATAGCCTACCTCTCTTCATATGTGATAACCACTTTTTATGTGACCTGCATACCAAACTGCTATGGCTAGCAGGCCAAAATTGACTGAGTTGTATTTTTACCCGGTGGTCTTAAAATATGTATCCAAGGTTCCTGTCATAAACCATTATGACCTCCCACTAGGCGGTGGAGGTGTCACCCTGTTTTTTAATCTCTGAAGATTGCTCCATCTGCTTGAGGACAGCGGTTACCTTATGGATGATGTCCTCGGTGGTTCTGGTAAAGCCCAATATTTTTGCTGCGCTGATGGGGATCTCATGTTCCTGCATGCCAAAGTTGGTCTTTATAACCGTTTTTATTGCCAAAGCGATTTCCTCCGGCGCAACATACTCAATCTTCCTGCTGACGGCAGGAAGATCACTTCTGGATCGCAGCTTGATATCATAACCCTTGCAATACAAAAATGCACCTCTTTGTTCAACAACTCCTCTGCGAAGATTATGCCCGATAGCTACATCAAAAGCACTTTGAATCCTGCTTCCGGCCCTGGATATGCCTGTCATGCCCAATACCCTTCGGACCAGCTCATCTCTGTGCATCGGGCTTTCCAAACAGAGGATATCATAGATAAGCCTTGCCAGAAAGGCTGGTTGATAAATCAACTCATCCTGAACATCCCGTCCCTGATAAACCGTATATGGTTCTGCCTCATAAGAGACCAAATCTGCTTTGGGACAAGCTTCTGCCCGTTCAACAACAACCGGGGTTTGTTGGGGCTGTGCTGTTTCCTTAACCGGAGCAGTTCCATCAAGCAGCTGTTTGATATACTTTTCCAGCTTCTCAATTTCAGTATTTGGGCTCCTAAACCAATCTGTACTCCATATGCGATATATGTTCCAGCCTTTTCTTATCAATGCATTTTCTCTTAGCCGGTCCCTGTCCCTGGTAGAGTTTGCGCTATGATAAGAAACACCGTCGCACTCAATTCCCAAAAGGTAACGTCCTGTGTTATTCGGATCGACAACGGCCAGATCAATATAAAAATCTGCACACCCTACCTGCTGATGCACTTTAAAACCTTTTTGCACCAGCATATCGTAAACCTGAAGCTCAAATTCGGATTCCGGCTCTCTGTCGGTTTCCCTTGGCATATCCATCGTTCCTTTTTCCGCAAAGGTTAAGAAGGTTTTCAGGCATGCAACACCTCTAGACGCAGTACGGGTCAAGTCAATGTCATCCCCCGTAATGCTTGAGAAAATTTCACATTTCTGCCTTGCTCTGGTGATTAATACATTCAGCCTTCGCTCACCGCCATCACGGTTGAGTGGACCGAAATTCATCGGTAGAGAGCCATCCTTGTCTCTCCCATAGCCAATGCTGATATAGATGATGTCCCTTTCATCCCCCTGGACATTTTCCAGATTCTTGACAAAGAACGGCTCCTCCTGGTGATCATGGAAAAAGGCTTCTGTAGAAGGATCCAGCCTTCTTTTGATTTCAAGTTGATCGATGATGGCCTGCATCTGCTGCACGCTGAATGCGGCAACCCCCAGCGTCAGCTCCGGATGTTCCTTTGCATGCCGCATCACATGTTCCGCCACGATTTTAGCCTCTTCCGGGTTTGTCTGCGTATTTCCCCGATCGTAAACCGTATCCTTCAGATGATGGAACACCAACCCCATGTTTTCCGCAGAATGGACGCTGGAGGGGAACACCACGAGTTTGTTATTATAAAATTCCTTGTTGGAAACTGCTATCAAGGATTCATGACGGCTTCGATAATGCCAGCGTAGCATACGCTGCGGGGCATTCTGCGCCAGGAAAAGCCCAAGTATACTCTCCACATCCCCTACATAATCCTCTTCATCGTCGATATCCGAGGCATCAATCGTCTTGTCAAAGAAATTCGTTGGAGGCATTTGCTGGCTGTCACCCACGACAACAGCCTGTTTTGAGCGCATCAGTGCACCGAATGCTTCCACTGGCCTCACCTGGCTGGCTTCATCGAATATGACCATATCAAAACTTAGCTGCCCCGGTTCGATAAAATTCGCAATGGATAGCGGGCTCATCATCATCACAGGCTTTAGTGCCTGAATCACGATTCCTGCTTTTGTCATCAGCTTGCGGATGGGCATATGCCGTGTTTTCTTCTGAAACTCCCGCAGCAAGACACCCATCTGCCCGTGATGGCCCTGTCCCGGTTTCGGTTTGTTTTCCCAATGCTCGTATAGTAGCCTGGGAATATTATGATTCATGAACAGACAATCCAACTCAGCAAACCTCTCAATCTTTTGCTTGTGCTGCATGCTGTCAAAACGAGATATCTCCGGATGCTCGCTGTAAGCTTTTGCAAGGAGAGCCTGGCAACGCGCATTTTCAAACACATCAGCAATGTAATCACCAGACTGTTTCCAGGCTTCTGCCAGTTCCACCAGCTCTTTCAGGCCATTTTGGTTCAGTTCCACCGCATACTGGTTGAAGGTGGCAATATCAAATATCGTTTCTATAGCATCCCTCCAAAGCTCAATTTTTTCTTGAATCACCGGAAATTCATCGGTTTGCTCATTGAACCCCATTCCCGGCTTCATTTCAGCCTCAGAAACAAACTGTGCACAGGCATCAAGGAATTGAGCCATGCTGTCTTTCAGCGCAGGAGAAAGCTTTATAGCCTGCATCATGATGTCGGTATTGTGGATGATTTCCAAAACTTCACAAATGTATTGATTGTTATGTATCCCCTGATGCAATTGTATGATAAAGTCGGCGGCCTTCTTTACAAAAGACCAATCTGTATTCTGGCTTCCTCTGGCGTGGCTGGGGAATAGTTCCTGATACCGCGGTAGCGCGGCGTCGATGTCCTGTCTCAGCCGTTTGAACTCAAGCACCTCATCCAGAACAGCAATTTTCTTTGATATTTCAAGCTTTTGGGGTGCCTTCAGGTATCCGTCAAAAAACTTGGAAGCCTTATTGAAATCAGATGACAGAAATTTAAGAAATTTACCTTGATTTGCAGCAAGGATCTGCCGCTTATTAAGCACATCCTGCTCATATAGCTCATCCATGATGAGGTTTTGGTTCTGGGCAAAGATTTCCTTTATACGGATTCCGTTTGATATTAGTTTTGAGACGTCCTGTGCTTCCTGTGCCCATCTGGGGTTTTCGACGATAAAGCCTGAAATGTCTGGTTTATTCTGATAAAGTTCAAGTGTTCTGTTGATTTTTTCTGCATCTGAAATGTTCACCACCCGTACATGCAGCAAAGCACATACTTCTTCCAGAATAAAAAGGAGATTCTCAAAGCTGGACAGCATCTGCTCGACTTTTGCCTGAACCGCCTCTTTTTTTGCCGGTAAAACAACATTCAGCGCAGAACCGTACCATGGATGCCTTTTAGGTACGCCCATCTTCTGAATATGCTTTTGAAACTCTTTCACCTTCAGGGCTTTTGCTTCATATTCTACATCATTCATCTGATCCAAACCCGGGATATTTACTGATGGAAGCTGTAATCCGGTTTTTTCAATGCGTTTGGCCAATCTCATCAGTTTTCCGTATATACGAATCAGAGAAAGACCGGATGGCTCGACTGCGCTGTTGACGTGGTTACAATAGCTTGTCAATTCATCACGGAGCCTTGTGTATTCGTTATACCGGCTTTCCATTTCAACTAGTTTTGGAGCACCCAGTTCCATAGTTTTCTGCAACTCAGCCAGAAGCTTCTTTTTATTGGCCTTCTGGCTGTGCAGCTCTAAGCAGACATCGCCAAGTCCGACATTCGTAAGCCTTCGCTTAACTACCTCCAGAGCGGCCAGTTTTTCTGAAACAAAAAGAACTTTCTTGCCCCGGGCCACAGATTCAGCGATAATATTTGTGATGGTTTGAGATTTTCCCGTTCCGGGAGGCCCCTGGATAACCATATTTCGTCCTGCGTTGATGTCTAGAATAGCAAGGGTTTGTGAACTGTCTGCATCGACTATCTGATATGTGTTTTTCGGTATCAGGTATGGATCAATGTAATCATTATCTGAAATATCGCTTTCCTGTTCATGAAAACCTTCCTCCAGCAATGATTTTAGAATTTTATTGTTAAATAATTGGGAATCAGTTGGCCACCGGGTGGAATCCAGATCCAGGTACATCAGGTATTTCCCAAAAGAGAAAAAGCCTATTGCAATGTCGTTTTCTTCAACCCTCCAGCTTGGCTTGCTGACAACTGCTTCACGAACATGCTGATAGTATTCGCCTAAATTCAGTTCTTCCGTATCGGTGTTCAGTTCGATATGATAATCTGTCATCAGCTTTGCGGCTAAAGATACGTTCAATTGAATATCTTCTTCCGAATACGTCAGAAGAAATCTTTCCCTCGCGTTGGAACGGGACAGATTAACCGGTATTAATACCAGCGGTGCTCGATATTTTTTTCCGGGATTTCCCTCATCATCCCATATCAGCATACCAAGAGCAAGAAAAAGCGTATTAACACCACGTTCCTCAATAAATGTTTTGGCTGTCAGGTGCGTATTGAGCAGCCGTTCCTGAAGGTCTTTCTCGCTGTAAACGGTTTGGATTTTCAGATCACTGTATGATTTGTTGAGCAGCTCAAGATATTGTGCAGTTTCTTCGTCTTCGGTCGAAGACTGTTCTGCTATAGCGACTGTTCTTTCATCCGTTTCATTACTGGAACTTGACATCATCCGGGATGCATCTTCTACTGAATCACCACTGGGCACCTGCATTGTTTCCGGTTTTATTTCGGTGCTCGGATCGTTATTTAAGTCCTGTTCTGCACCTGTTCCATTTTTAACCGACATCCCGTTATTTTTTTCCATTCCAGGAGGAGAAACCTGGTCTTCTTTACCGAGAAAAGACATGGTTTTCCCTTCTTCAACAAGAAGTCTATGTATTTCAGAGGATTTCTCATCGGTGATATCCAGTCCCTTTTTCTTCAATGTTCTGTAATTCAGTAGTGGATTCCTCAATGTTAAGTCAAGTAATTCACGTCTGGCCAGATCGATTTTTTCCTGCAGTGCCATATCCATTTCCTCCTGAAGGGATTTTTATTAACTGATTTAATTCCATTTTATGTTTTTCGTAGAACCAGGTCAACCACTTCATACTTTTTCGTCATTTCCCATCTTAATTCATCAATGCGTTCCGCCTGCTCGATAGTCATCGCTGGAGCGTTTGTTGGTATCATAAAACACAATGTCACCATCCTGAAGATTGAATTCAATCCCGTGTTGCCCCACCAAATCATTCTCCGACACATATTATCGTTAATCGTTACGCATCGCTTCGTATATAACACCGGTCCAATTCCTTGGTTAATCGCTTCCAAATGAAATGGTTTTCGGTGCTAATGCGTTCCGCCTGTTCGATAGTCATCGCTGGAGCGTTTGTTGGTATCATAAAACACGATGTCACCATCCTGAAGATTGAATTCAATCCCGTTGTAATCTGTTTTTGTATAGATGAACC
>JAAYKJ010000260.1 GCA_012522505.1 Clostridiaceae bacterium | reverse complement strand
GTTCAGACCGAAACGTTTTAAAAGCACCACGGCAGAGCCAAAACAAAAAGAGTCTGTTCAGCTTTCAAAAGGAGATCGCCGGGCCATCATAAAGGGTATTGTAACTTCATATATCATTTTTGGTGTGCTATTTTTCGGTTTATTGGCCTTTTTTATTGTGTTTGCAACCAAGGTTTGGTTTCGATGAAGAGGTGGCGTGTCGTATGCCCACGAAAGCTTTTACCTGCTGTTTCATCAGTTCAAATATAGTGAACACTACCGGTTAGGAGGAAATAGATCAACCATGTTAAAAATAAAAAACTTGCATCGCATCACACAATTGTGCATGATTCTTGTAGCAGTATTGTTTATAACTGCTTGTTCGAGCATGGGGACAGCAATTGATCCAGGTGATTGGTTCTATGACTGTGTCGTTACCTATGACGCTCTTGGTGGAACAATCAATTCCCGAGGAATCCGTGAAACCTATTATATGGCCAATTCATATTTGTTCGAGCCGTCGGGGACAACCAATATGCTGATTCAACCGATTAAGGACGGGTATATTCTGGCGGGGTGGTATACTTCGAAAGAAGAGATATTTGATGAACAAGGGGATGTCATCGGCTATTCCTTTCGGGCTGAAGACAGATGGGACTTTAATGAAGACAGGGTGCAGGGAGACTTGACCCTTTATGCCAGATGGATCCCTCAAGGTAAGGTTGATTATACGGATGCTTCATCAGGAGAAATTATGTTCACAAAGAATATTACGACTGATTCTCCAGTTCAGAAATTATCGAGTGCTGCTGAAAATTTGATTGCCAAACAGGGGCATACTCTATATGGCTATTATTCTGACAAAGAATGCACTCAACCGTATCTATTCTCTGATTATACTCATACAGAACTGATCCCGTCAGATGAAGAGATTTATGCGCAACTATTTCAGGAATTTCCTCAATATTTCAAAAAGATTGCGTTTGTAGAGCCTGAAAATATCGACGAATTGGAAGAGGATACCTCTGATCTGTTCATCAACAGACTTGGCTATGAGATTACAACAGATGATAAGGCAGCCAGGCAGGAAATCCGAAAAAGGAAAGATGAAATCATTGAACAATCAATTGCCAGTTACACTTTGAATACTGCTGAAAAAATAGTTTATCTGAAATACATTGAAGGAAACTATGTCCGGGTAGCCAGTGCTGATGACATCAGAAGCGGTGGAAACTATGGGTTTACAGGTGTTGATTCGACAGGAAAACCCGTGGATGGATATATCCTGTCAAATGATATCGACCTTAAGGGCGCCGCCGTGAGAATGGTTGATACCTTTAGCGGAAGAATATACGGGAACGGATTCAGCATTAAAAATATTGAAATAAACATATCAAGCAGGAAGCTCGACCAGGACACAAGCAAGAGTGCAGGCTTGTTTGATACCCTTGATGGTGCCTATATCGAAAATCTTACTTTTGAGAATTTTACGATAAACTCCAATGTAAAATCTGGCATGCCAGTAACAATAGGGGCTTTGGCCATCAATGCGAAGAACACGACCCTAAAGAATTTAACCTTTAATGGGCTTACCATTAAGACTGGCAAAGGTGATGACGGTACTGCAAAATATAGAATATCTGACCTCTTTGTAGATGGAGCCAATAACCAGCTGGAAAACGTGAATGGTACAAATATTGAAATAATGGCATCAGAGTTTGCCGAATTACACTCTGTTTTTCAGTGATGCTGGACAATGATACAGCAGCTCTGGTTTTGTATCGCCATATAATTTAATCGGTGCACCCAGCGTGGTGAGATCCCCTGCAATATCGGAGAACCCGCGTGCGATATGTTCATAACCACACACGTGGGTGACGCCATTTGCCATAAGGCCAGCCAGTACCAGGCAGGTGCCTGCTCGTATATCTCTAGCATGAACGGTGGTACCGTATAGCGGGTTACCACCGAAAACCTGGGCGGCACCATTTTTCCACTCAATTTCAGCGCACATTTTGACAAGCTCTTCACAATGCGCTGAACGATGTGGATATACTCTGTCGGTAATAACGCTCTTGCCATTTGCTTTTAGCAAAAGTGCGGTAATGGGTTGCTGGAAATCGGTTTCAAACTTCGGAAATTTTTCAGCGATTATCTTTAAGGGCTTTACAGAGCCATCTGATAAGACAGTTACTGCATTTTCACCCACTTCGAAGTCTAGACCAGCTTCCGTCAGCTTATAGATCAGGGGAAGCAGGTGTTCGGGGATAACATTTTCAACGGTAACTTTTCCACCGGATATCCCACAAGCAAGCATATAGGTACCAGCTATCAGCCTGTCTGGAATAACAGTATGGCTGCAGCCACACAGTGACTCGACACCATCGATGCGTATCCTGTTTGTTCCGGCGCCATGAATTTTTGCGCCCATTTTATTCAGGAGTATTGCAGTATCAACAACTTCAGGATCACACGCTGCGTTGTGCAGGGTTGTTGTTCCTTTCGCAAGAACGGCAGCCAGCATTAAGTTGATCGTTGCGCCCCCGGTAACCACATCAAAATATACTTCACAGCCTTTCAATCTACCGGCAGTTACGGTATAGTGAGCGGTATCAAATTCAAAACCGGCCCCCATTTGTTCAAAACCTTTGATGTGCTGATCGATGGGTCTTTGGCCGATCAAATCCCCACCAGGGTAACCAAGCGTGATTGTTTTGTGTCTTGCCAGAAGGGAGCCGATAAAATAATAGGATGGCCTTACTTTTTTAGAATGCTTCGGGTCTACGAAAGGGCTGGAGATATCCTGGGAATTTATCATGATGCGGTTGGTATCAATAAACCCAGCTTTAGCCCCCATGTCCCTTAAAATATCCAGAAATGTATGTACATCCGATATATCAGGAACATTTTCAAGAACAACCGTACCGCTTGAAAGACAAGCAGCTGCCATCAGTGAAAGAGTGCTGTTTTTTGAACCTTGAATTCGAACGGTTCCAGCAAGGGCAGACGCTCGAGCAACTTCAAGATATGACATTTCACTACCTACCTTCGTAAAAATCTGGTAATATTATATCACTATTATTTATATTTGTTAACAGGAATATACAGTGTTATGAAATTTCGTAAAATGAAAAGTTAAAGTCTATCTTTAATAGTGCCTCACCCGACATTAGTCTGACACTTAATTGCCAAAGTAATGTCTGTACCATTATTAGCGATTTAGCTTATGTAAAGTCTAAGGTACGATAGACATGTAGTGCCGGAAAGGAGGCATTATATGAAAGGAATACATCACTTAACATTACAAGATCGTCAAGCTATCCAATCCGCAATTGAAG
>JAAYKJ010000259.1 GCA_012522505.1 Clostridiaceae bacterium | reverse complement strand
GAAACAAGCAAGCAGGTTCTTATTATGAAGTATGTTTTCGGCATGTCTTATAAAGAAATTGGCAAAAAACTGAATATGACTTCGAAACATGTAGACACGCGGATTTTACGAGCCAAGGGTAAAATCAGAAAACTTGCGGAAAAGGAAAAACGGCAGGATATCACCTTTTCTTAAATATATCTTTTAGAAGATATACTTTGTACAGAAGACCCGTGATTAACGGGAAAATCATGAGAGAAAAAATAAAAAAACCTATTACTGCAGATATCAAAAAATGAGATGTTTGAATTTCACCTTTTAACAGTGAGTATCTGACTGTTATATACCCCAGAATCCACGAAGGTACGCTGGTTAATAGCCCCGAAGAATACTTTCTGGAAATTATTGTCTCAACTAAATGGTAAAACCCGTTATACACTCTTTCAACCGCCAGGGACAATGGTAATATAATCCACGCCCCACCTTTTACTTCAAAAACTATTACCGCACTGATATTTAAAATAAGCAAAAAGCTGTTAAACCAAAAGAACATCTTCCAATTATAGTCGGGAAAGTAACGATGCTTGATTTTTTCTACAAAAACTTCTGGCAATATTGATTCTTCGAGAATATGTAAAACATAAATAATAACGAATCCCCAAAATACTAGATTAATTGGTATCAAGAAAACATCATTTGCCGATGCTGATATTAATATACTCATTATTTTGATCTCCTGTTCGCTCTAACTCCTTTTTTCAATAAAAAGCAAAATCGCACAGAATTCGTTTCTGTCGGTTTTATACATACTGAATGTTCCCTGCTACCCTCCTTCATTTAATAAACGCGTGAAAAGGAAAATTCCCTACATGTTTTTGATTTCTCGCGTTAAAAATTAAGGTTGCAATAACCGCTTACATCACAAGTCGATGGTATTTAAGATTCGCTGTGGTGTTGACGCTGTTATTACGGCAGCAAAGCAGCAGATTCTATATATGCCCTCAATTAAGAAGTTCATCCAGGAGTATTACATAAATACCTTGTGTTGAAACTCCTGTGATCCCCCGGGGAAAAATGTTTTTTATACTTTTTAAATATTTTGTCTGCATCCATTTTAGGATGCGGATAAACAACTTTATTCCGTTTTATATAAAGATTGCATTCGGATTTTATATCCTCTATTTCACGAAATAATTTCTGTACTGTCTCTTTGTCTTAGGTTTCGTAATTGATTCATTCAAGAATTAACTTTTTATTTAGCAAATTCATATTCGTCTCTCCCATATAAAATGTTTATAGACGGAACAATATACTCCAATATATCTAAGGATAAATTGGGGTTCATTAAATCATCCAAATGGATCCATCTATATTCCGAATGCTCCTCCGGATCTAACCGAATATTTGAACAATCAACAATATCCATTTGATATATTAATGTGAGAAATCCCTTTTCCTTCTGGTTATCATATTGGTACATGTCATATAGGATTTTTCTTGGAATTGCAATACAGTTTGTTTCTTCTTGTATTTCACGTACAACCGCTTTGCGTGGTTCCTCATTCAGTTCTACAGTCCCTCCGGGGATATCCCAGCGTTCTGCGTTAAAATTTAGTTTTCCTCTTTTTATTCGGCTCCTCTTAATCAGCAATACTTTATCGTCCTTAACAAGTAAACCATGCACTATCAAATTAACCATGCGTACACCCCTTCGTAAGCAATTGATTATTTTTTATATTCTATTCCCACATCTCAACGAATTTTCCTGAAGATAATTTCGGTCCTTCATTACAGAATGATTTTCAGAGTAAACTTCCTGATCCCTTTATACATCAAGAATTTCTTTTGTTCAATATATTTCCTTTAAAAGAATGAAGATATCATAACGAACACTCCGCACCCTGTGTAGGGATACTTTATACCGTTATCGGCTCGTACATGCAGCGCACACTGAAACAAGGGACAGAAATTCTGCCCCTTGTTCCTTGTTTTATGTTTTTGTCTGCTATTCGCTTTCACAGCCATACGAAGCGCAGCAGGCTTTTAAAGGTTATGCTGTAGTGATTATCATATTAGTACTGAAAGCTGGCTATACCCGGGAACATTACTCGAAGTAAATATAATCCATGTAGAATTCGCCTGTATATTTCAGGTATAAATCGTGCACACCGGTGATCTTTGTTACCTTACAGGATCTTACCTTCCACCCGGATGAGGGTGAAAAGCTTAATGTACCAACAAGCTGACCGTCGGGACTATCTAGCCGTACTTCAATTTTAACTGTCTCACTATTCTTGTTGTAGCGTTTTGAGCATGCATAAAACTTGGTAGCACCGTCATCGAAGTCTACATTACTGTACATCGTGTAGCTGTTATTCGAGACAATAATATAATCATCATCCTTCGGATCAACAGTTATTCCGGACATACTGTCATAGGTTTCAGTTTCTATAGCTTCAAAAGGATCAATTTCACCTTTTTTTGAAATGGTTATTTTTACATCCTCGTAGTCTGTTAAAGCTCCGTCAGATACAGTAAACCGAACTGTATAGGTACCTGATTGATTACTATTCGTCGTCCACTTAAAGGTGCGAGATGCAGAATCAAAGGTTGCACCCTGGGGAAGGTTTGATGCCGAGTAGTAGAGCACAGGAGAATCTACATCTGTAGCGCTTATCGTAAACTGACAGGTATCGCCCGGTGCTACGGAACGGGAACCAATACTTTTTAGTACAGGAGCCTTATTACTTGATCCGCCTTTTGTCACTGTTACTGAAGAGGTCTGGTCGTCGCCAACAGGAGTTGTATTGGCGTTGTTAAGATCTGTGTTTGATGAAAAGGATGAACCTGTAAAATTTTGGTCTTTCCAGAGAGTGTAATTATAATTGCCGATCACCTTCACAGATCCGACTTTATTATCACCCACATTGGTGTTTGCCATTGTGGAGATGCTGGAAGTAAGCTTATCCCAATTTCCGCTGTAATCCAGCCAATCAAAAATGTAAACCCCGTTAAGCTCTTCGTCTGTCAGCTTCTTTTGAGCAGTTGCTGATGAAACCCGGTCATTGCCTATCCATTCATTGCTCATATCCATGTCTGTGAAGCGATAGGTATGCTGAACACCCTGATAATTATCGTGTTCATACACTGTACACTCGTATGGGCCGACAATTCTGATGGAAGAGGCACTGTCGTTGCCTATAGGGCTGTGCTTAAACTTAGGAATACTATTATCCATTTTAACCCATATACCGCTTACATTAGCATTCTTGAAAATATAAACACCTTCATACTCGTCCTGGCTAATCCTTTTGATGATGGCAGAGGAAATCGTATTATCTCCAATGGGCTCATCGTAAACATTAGCATCGTCAAAACGGAAGCTATGGCTCGTTCCACTAAAATAATCTTTAAAGCACTCAACATTATACGGCCCACTGACCTTGATAGATGTAACCTTGTCATTCCCTACTCTTGTTTTTGCAAAATCTGGTATTTCAATATATTCTCCGCAGAAGGTACTCTCGAGTCCGGTATAGTATGCATGTTCATAAAAGCTTACATAGTACGCCGCATCAATTACAGCAGGTTTAACGATTTTTCCCACAACCGATTCCTTCACCGGCACTGCCCATATAATGCATCCATCCTGCCACGCTTTTTCAGGCAGTGTGACAACCTTGCTTGTTGAGTTGGCAGAAGCAGTATCAATAAGCTGTGGTGTATCCAAGGAATTGGAATCAATATAGATGTTGAAGGAATCTTCATATGTGCACCCATCCTGCCAGGCCAGGGTTACCTTTGATTTATCGGACGGATCAGATGTTGCCGTTATATTGGAGGTGGTAAATTGCTCAGGATCATAGAAAACGGGGAATTTTTTTGCGTCACTCTGATCATAGCCTGAACCGGGCAGGTTGTAAAGAGCGTCCAATCTACGTCCAAGAACTTCATATTTATTCGTGTTCTTGTAATAATTAGCAAACTCATTCACCCTCTGTGTGTATTTTGTTCTGTCGGTCATAACATCCACTGTTACAGGGCTGCCATCGGTGGAACTTGCGCTTGCAGTGGTATGCATTGTGCTTAATATCTTTTCTGCCTCGTTAATCTCCTCTTGGCTAACGCCTCCGTCTTTTAGAAACTTAGCTTTGATTCCAAGAGCTTTTTTGCACTCCTCTCTTGTTTTCACGGTCATATTGTGTGTGTCAACTGAAAGAGAGATGATTAAAACGCCACCTAAATAAGCGCTCTTCACATATGAATTACCATATCTGACTTTAAAATCATCTTTATTACCTGCATCAATGAGTTTTTTGGCATCTGATGTGAATTTACCACTTTGAAGCGTTACTTTCGGGCCGTTATACCTGACGATATACACCAGCGACATGGTATTGTTGCTTACTGTTGTGGTGTTTTCCACCTTTTTCATAATACTCGCATTAAAACCGAATCCAAAAAGCGAAGCGTCCACCTTACCTTCTGTTACCTTAGACACGAAGGTTTTTAATTGCTCATTAGTTTCAATAATCTCATAGAATTCCTCATACACGTCGGCGTCACTTGCAACCGTAGCTTTTATACTTTCGATTGCCTGGCTTTCGATTGAATTGGTAAGTGAATTCATACTGACACCAACATAACTGGTCAAGTCTCCGGCATCGTCAGCCAACGCCTGAACGGGTGCTGCAAAAACGGGAGCTGTCTGAGCCATTAATACAGCCATCATAACCAGAACAACTGTACATTTTCTCATGAGTCTTAGTGCATTTTTACACATAAAAAAACCTCCCTCTCAATTTGAATCTTGTATAAATTGGGATCCATCACAAATGATTCAATGACCGTTCATAGCAAAACCATCTCCTTTATGAGTTATTTGGTAGTATTGCACGAAGTGAATGATAAGATGTTTTATGTTAGCTGACTAATTCGATTGGTAGATGGTTTTTTCCTTCTCTTACATATGCTAGCATAGTTAAGAGTGTTTGGATGCCTGTTTTATGTCTATATAACATTAATTACTATTTTTGCCTTATGATTATACCATGGAATCAATTTTGTGGTCAACACAGTAACACCATATTATGGATATTGGAGAAGTTGTTGTTAGGATATTATTGCTTGTACGAATTTCAGTAAAGTATTCTGACAGGCGGATTCCAGGTTATCGCAATCGCTTGCTTATCTATAATTCTGAATTGATACAGATATGAATTAGTATTGGCTGGATGTTGGGAAATGAAGATATTTCCTGTGATGGTTGCACCTTCTCTGCGCCCAGTGCCCGGCTTTTACAATGATAATCCAGATCAGCCATTTCTTTAGCTACAATTTTCATATTGGGTAAGTACTCTTTAAAGCGATTCCCATATTTCATTATCAAACTGGCATCATCAATTAATCTGGTTTCATCCTCTTTTACTTCTTCAGATGAATTATTTCCTGAAGTTTTATTTTTTTCAATTGAACCGCAACTTGAAAATGTAATAGCAATAGTAATAATAAATATGATTAGCATTATTTTTCTTGTTTTCAACCATCATCATCCCTGTAATTGTTTGTATTGACATTTTATAGTTACATTGGTATGCCGTCAATAGTGTGCCTACGTTTAACTACTGTACTTATTATTATTGCTAAAGTATGAATGTAGGCTTTAGTATGAACAGAAAAAAATATATGCAAGTTTGATGCAAACTGCGATCATATTTTGTTTATCTGTAACATCTGTATCAGCCACAAACAATAACACTGTTAGGGGTTATATCTGGAATCAACTAACAGGAGAAGTGATGTCTTATGATCAATCAAACTATCAGTCCGTAGTTGATATTCCGGTAACTACCTTTGATACCAACGCAATGCAGGATATAGTAAGAGATGGCAGTGTTATATTACCAAGACTATTATATATGTATATCATAAACTTAATTCCCCCATTTTGATCTTTGCTCTTGATTGCGGTTTCAGTTTGAACTGACTGACCATCTCATTAAGCAGTTCAGCCTGACTGGACAGCTCTTCACTTGCTGCCGCACTTTCCTCCGAAGTTGCTGAATTGGCCTGTACAACTTGTGATATCTGCATTATGCCCTGATTAATCTGTTCGATTCCCAATGCCTGTTCATTGGATGCCACTGCGATGTTGTTCACAAGCTCGGCGACCTTATTAATGCTATCCTCCATTTTTTGCAGCTCTTCTGCCGTATCCCTAGCAATCTTCGTACCGCCTTCGGTTTTCTTAATGGAGCTCTCAATCAAATCGGTTGTCTCTTTTGCCGCATTTGCTGATCGCGCCGCAAGATTTCTTACTTCATCGGCCACCACTGCGAAACCCTTTCCGTGCTGGCCTGCCCTTGCCGCTTCCACAGCAGCGTTCAGAGCGAGAATATTGGTTTGGAAAGCGATATCGTCAATTACCTTAATGATTTTGGAAATATTCGTCGAGGACTGGTTAATTTCCTCCATTGCCTTCAGCATTTCCTGCATTTGCTCGTTACCCTGCAATGCATTTGCTATTGTATCTTCAGCCAGCGTATTTGCATTGTTCGCATTTTGTGCGTTCACCTTTGTCTGGGAAGATATTTCTTCAAGAGAAGCAGTCAGCTCTTCTATCGAGCTTGCCTGCTCAGTAGCTCCCTGAGAAAGGGATATGCTTGAGTCTGCCACCTGTCTTGAACCGGATGCTACCTGATTGGATGCCATAGTGATTCTGTGCATGATTTCATTCAGCTGATTCACCAGCTGCGCCAATTTTTTACCCATAATATCCTTTTCTGATCGGATAGGTATCTCCACGGTCAAATCTGTATCGGCTATTCTTTCAATTGCATATGCCTGCTCCCGTGTGCTTGTGATCAAATTCGCAAAGGATTCGGCAAGAATTCCGATTTCATTTTTTGACTTAACATCCACATCAACATCCAATTCACCAATAGCCACCTTATCCGCAACTTCAGCGATGTTTCTTATCGGTTTTCCGATTGATTGAGCGATGAAAACTGCCATAACAACTGCACCTGCAAGTGCCAGCAGCGCGCTGACAATGGAGATGATAATACCCTCCCTGTATTTAGCCAGCATTTCTCTCTCATCGGCTGCCATTGCCAGAATCCATCCTTCCGGACCTTCTATCGGAGTGTATGCGATATACTTTTTAGACCCTTCAAAATGAATAGATTTTTTTCCGGACTTGTTTCTTAACATCTCGGATATGAAGTCGCCCATCTCATCGTAAGATGAATCCTTCCCGCTGAGAGTGATATAGTTTATAAAGGATTCCACAAGAGAATTGTCTTTATGTGCTATGATGGTACCTGCACTGTCTATGACAAAGCCGTACCCTTTTTGACCGATATTACATCCTGAATCATCTGACTGAAGACATCGTTACTGAATTCGGCAAACACAATACCGTCATAGCCGCTGCCATTGTTTACTTTGGCCGCAAGATACAAAACAATTGCGGAATTCGCTTCTACCCTTTTGCTGACAAGAGGACTTGAAATGTAAGTTTTTCCTGTAATGGCAGATCTGAAGTAATCCCGTTGAGAAATATCTATCACATCGCTGTCATAAGGCTTTCCGCTGGAATCGGCATATGAAACATCCAAAAAGCCATACTCTTTCTCGTTCTCGGAGCACATCGCCAATATTTCTTCATAGGTTAATTCAGGAGCAATCTTTGTTGTTGCTGCAAGGTGTTCAATTTTTGTCTTATAAATCTGGAGCGCATTCTGAATGGAGTCCGAATACGCATTGGCTGCAGCCACTACACTGGTATCCATTCCGTTGTTTGCAGTTTGCTTCAGCAGAATTAATTGAGCTGCTGTAAACACAACACATATTGTTACTGTGATTATTGCTATTTTGGCAACCAATTCATTTCGTAAAGACTTCATGGACAAACCTCCTTCATATGACCAGAGCATAATCAATTTATATGATTTGAATACCTCTGCGCCGTCATCCTGTTACTGTCACAGCACTCACTTCTTCTTCGTTCAGTAGCTTTTCGCAATCCAGCAGCAGCAATACTTCACTTCCGACCTTTCCGATGTTTTTTATAAACCTGTTTTCACATTCTTTGTTCATTTGTGGCGGTTCAACCATATCCTGTTCTGGGATTGCAAGCACCTCCGAAACACTGTCAACAATAAGGCCAACGGATATATCCCGGATGTCCAATACGATAACGCACGTTCTGTCGTTATATGCTTTCGGCTCCTTCCTGAAGCGAAGCCTGACATCCATAACGGGGATAATTTTCCCGCGAAGATTAACAATTCCTTTCATATATTCCGGCATGTCAGGTATTTCGGTTATTGGCTGAAATCCAATGATTTCGGTAACATATCGGATTTCAACCCCAAACTTCTCCGAATCCAGAGAAAAGATCAGCAATCTGCCTTCCTGGGCATCCTCCCCATACAGTTCCATTTCCTCCAATTTCGCCATCCCTTCATCCCCTTTCCTTTACCCGAAAGATTTATGATTCTGTTACTGGAAGTCAACCAATTGCGAGATATCAAGAATCAGGCTTATATCTCCGTTTCCTAACAGGGTGCATCAGGCAATGTCCTTCACTTTCCTGATATAGTTGGGAAGAGCTTTTACCACCACCTGTTGTTCACCCAGCAATTCATCAGCAAAAATGCATATGGCATGGTCGTCGCTTTCGACCATAACAATGATCTCCTCATGGATGTGGGTAACTTCAGTATGCATGTTAAAAATCCGGTGCAGCCGAACAATGGGGTAGCACTGTCCACGGATCATGATCAGTTTATTTCTTTCCGTATCCATGAATACATCCTTATCTCCCGGACGGAAGCATTCCCTGATTGATATGGTGGGAATGGTATACGTGGATTTTCCCACCCGTATGTTCATACCGCCGATGAATTCCGGCAATAATCATTTGTGGATCTGCATCCGGGGGCTTTAAGGCTTCTATTTTAGACAGCTCGGTATTTATAAAATCCGAACCCTTCAATATCTGATCGGTCAACTCTGAGAATTGAATGGAAGACGGCTTTTTTTCCCTTATGAAGAAAAATAAATTTTCCATGGCATAAGAAAGTCTGGATATATTCTCATAAGCCATCATACCTGATGAACTTTTTATGGTATGCATAATCCTGAATATTTCATTAATGTCCTGTTCGGAGTATACACCGGATTTTTCAGCAGTTAAAATAATCTGCTCCAGTTGTTCCAGCAGCTCAAATATTAACAGTTCCTTCATGGACTCATAGGATAATCCCGACACGAATTAACACCTCTAGCATAGCATGCCTGTGCAAATTTTTTGCGGCAACATATGCCGCTTTCATGCTGACAAATCCACCTTCAAGATATATGATTTACCACCATATACATCAAAAAATAATTCGTCTACCATTTACCACTTTGCATAATAACTAAACATAATATCGTTAATAGTATACGGCTTTTTTATTTTATATTAGCCTGCCCCATTCATTTTTCCCAAAATGAAAAACCCTTGGAACAAGGGTTTTCCTCTGCTTTTTATTTGCTTCATCTCTTTCTATTTGAAAGGATCGTCAATTTCCATTGCCTGAACTTCCGCATCACTGACACCGGTATACAGTGTCGTAATGCCGCCTTTTCGTATCAGGCCGGCACTGAACAGCACATCCTTCAAATCCTCCCTCTTGGCAGGACCCGGCAAAAAATCGCTGCGTTCAGCTATGATTTGATACCTGCTGCAGGTTAAAGTCTTTGGATCCAGAATAAATGTCATCGGGTAATACTGCCTGTTGGTGCCCTGAGTGAACCTTGCAACATGCCCCAACACGCCGACTTTCCCATCGGGCAGAAGAACAGGTTCATTGCATCCGCCCCATTCCATTGGATCAAAAAGCTCAAGAAGAATTGCGTGTTCTATTACATCCAGAGAGATATCGAGCAAGGACGGCACCGTGGTAAATCCTATTTTACCCCGACCGCCTCTCTTCCCCTGAGGACGTGTAAAAACCCCGATACTTCCGTCTGCAAGCTCGACAAGGCGAATATCTTTCATGCCCGTTGGCCCTTTGAGCAGCAAGGCCATCTTCTCAAGAGATTCTCCGTAATAAATGGCCGTCCTCCATTGAAGATGCCCGGGGTTTTTCTCATCCGGAAAGATTTCGGTTCCGCCGAATATATGCCAGCGGCTGATTTTCGTATAAAAAGGATCCTGCAGCTCATATACCGGCATCGTTTCATCAACGGAATAACTGCCGTCGGGATTCTCCCGGAAAAAAACCGCTCTGGCATTTTCACTGTCCCGTCTTTCAACCCTGGCGGCCATATATGTCTTTTCCTTGTAAATAAAAGGCGCTGTAGGGTTGTATACATCATATCCGTCCATCCCCCGGAAATGAATTTTTCTGGGATAAGGTTTTCTTTTCTTTCTCATTCTGTATTCTTCAAGCAGTGTTTCAATTGGTTTAATTTTCTCCATACTCATAATCCAAATGCCCTATATAGCTCCCCTAATTCAATTTCAGCCAATGCGATTCTTTGATCTGCGGCTCCGTAATAAATCCTGACCTTATCGCCATCACAGATTATACCACAGGCAAATACAACATGGTTAAAAAACCCGTATTTTTCATAGTCTGTTTCCGGTTCAAGCAGCGGCGTCCGGGTTTTGCGCAATATTTTATCAGGATGCATGCTGTCTGTCAAAAAGGCCCCCAGGCAATACCTGTCATTCCTGTCTGCCGCATGATAGATATGTATCCATCCCTTCTCCGTTTTAAAGGGCGGCGCGCCTCCGCCGACCCTGCCGTTCTCCCAACTGCTGCGGCTATCAGCGGAAAGGAGGAGACGATGATTTCCCCAATGGATCAAATCTTCCGAATCGGCAACCCACATATTCGGTCTGCCGATATCCCTGGGAACCGGCCTGTGATAAGCATAATACAAACCGTTTATTTTCTCTGGAAACAGGTAAACGTCCTTATTCTCCGGAGGAAAGATAATTCCCAGCCGCTCATGGCTTTTAAAATCCCGGGTACGGAATAGAGCCACGGCAACACCGTACTCGGAGACAACCGAACAGGTAATATAGTACCAGTCTCCCATTTGGGTAACCCTTGGATCTTCCACGCCCCAGGCCTCATATTTGCTTTCCGGATAAATAAAAGGCTTGTCTTCAATCCGGAAATGGACGCCATCCCTGCTCCTTGCCAGACGGATATGAGACAGGGAAGTTATGTAGCGTGTATATTTGTTTCCCTGGGAATCAATCTTGGTAACAACCCGTGAATCTGTAAAGTCATATTCATTTTTCTTCTGATGCCTGTCCAGTAAAACCGTGGTTGTTTCCCAGCTCCCGGAGCATTCGTGGACTACAGGAATACGAACCTTTCCCGCTTCATTCGATTTAACACTTTCCGCTACACGCAAAAGCAGAATAACTTCCCCTTCATGCAAAGCGGCACCGGCATTAAAAACGCCTTCCACTTTGAACTCTTCATGGGAGGGTTTAATATCTTCAGGAACAATCAATGGGTTTTCAAGATGTCTTCTTATCTTTATATCCATATAGCATCAAATCCTTTTATCATTCGAAAGTGAGCCGGATTGACGCTTCATCATACAATCCGTTTGTAGTTGATACCCTTACAGTAACCTTTTTTGAGCCTTCACCAAAGCTTCCTGCATCGATAACGGCTTTATTGTTCTCAAGGTGAATGGTTTGATCTTCTACAATCAAAACAGCATGATCCACCGTATCATCAAAATTTCCGTGAAGGGCAATTTCCACCTTTATTTTCCCCCTGACAACATCACGGTTTCCCGGTCTTATGAAAGATACCGTACTTCGATTGGAGGAAACATACACACCGTCGGCATAGTTGTTCAAGCCCTTTCTTTCCACTTCCGTTCCCTGTGGTATTTCAACAACCACCACTGCCCCATCCGGAGGAATATCCAGGGTTGTTTCGTTTGTGACGCCTTTTTTTATAACGGTATTTGTAACCGTATCAAACAAATCCACCGGCTTTTCTCCTGTAACCCGGTAGGTAATTTCCCGGGAACCGGAATACGGATTGTAGATCAGAAAGGTTGGATATGCCGGAGCTGTTGCCATCTCTGTACGCAGCAGATCAATCTTTAAAATTCCTTCCACATCGGTTTCTTCCGTCAATGCGCCTAAAATCCCGATGTGAGCACCGCTGTACAGGGAAAAGTTTGTTTCCGCCCAGCCATAAACCGTCGGATCCCCTCCAAACCAGGGCACCTTTCCATCCCTCTGTTTTCTGATGCCCTCAAATGGAACCGCTTCTGTAATCCGGCCGGAAGGCATTTCAGGTATTTGTGCCTGATGCTCCGAAGGTGTCCGGTTTGCAAAAAAATACCTTCCGTTGCTTGACAGATGAAGGATCCATTTCCCGATATCACGGGCATACCGGGGATCATACCGTACCATTGGCGCAATTGCTCCGGTCGCGGCAAAAGTGTTCATCGAAAAAGCATACCCGCCGCCATCGGTTGTGCTTCCAAAAAGCCCGTTCATCCCGTAATCTCCCCATTTCCCCTTTATACTGCCCCATCCGCCCCGTGGAATGGAATTTCCGTCAAAGACTCTGCTCAAGGCTTTGTCCAGACTGTATGATGTGCCATACAGCGCGTTTAACCGGGCCATAAGCACCGGTGCATAATACATGAGTATTTCATATAAAGGACTGCCAAAAAATGAATCGATATAGTCCATCAGGTTTATCGCAGCCGTAAGATACTTCTCTTCCCCTGTTATTTCATAGCCATAATACATTAACACTGCAATTCCCACTGCACAGTCAGGCTCTGTCCATATTCCGTTCCTGTAAGGCTCACGGGTATCAAAATTAAAGCCGGTATAGTTAAAATCCGCATCTCCCTTTTTGCACATGATTTCATAAGCATCATACCAGCTTTCGATATTTTTCAGCAGATTGTGCTTCATACTACCGGGGTTATCATAGAGCATGGCTGTATGGGTATATAATATGGCCGGGTAGAGCAGGTACCACATGGAAGTTCCGGCAGAGCTGCCTGAGGGGTTGTTCAGGATGATCCCTTCCCGTTCACTGGAAAAGGCATTCAGCATCTGAACATAATCCACTCCGTTCTGATCGGATTTATCCACCCCTGACAGTGTCGCGCTTAAAACAGCCGCAATGACGGTAACGGCTTCCTGTTCTCCGTCCTTTCCCATTCGGCCGTCACCGACATAGGCCGGTATTCCAATGCTGTTGAAGGTATGATCCTTCCATATTAGCGGCAGGTACGCATCTTTTGTGTCAAAGTCAAAGACAACCGTATCAAAGGCTCGGGCCAGCGATGCATAATCCGTATATTCATAATTATCGGGCAGCGCTCCGCCATAGCCGGAAACCCTTTGTATTTCCTTGTAAAACCCGTTCATTGCTTTTTCATTTTTACATGAGGTGGTCATTATAAGAATAATGACCACCATCAACCCTGCCAGCAATTTTTTCATGCTGTATAGCCTCATTATTTCTGGTTGAAGATCTTTACTGATGTTATCTCAACAGTTGCCTCAGGGCTTCCCGCCGCATAAAGCCAAAATACTCCTTCCACCTTTTCACCATACAGGTCGATGAAATCCTGCCCCAGTTTTTCATGGATATCCACCCCGGCGTAGTTGTTCCATTTAAAGTTGTTGTCTTCTATCAGGTAGAATCCCCAGGCGTGATCTTCAACCTGAACATTGGACGGTACAAATTTGGCGCCCCACTTGAATCCGTCAAGATTCTCCCTGACCTGAACCAGCAGCATCGGGCTTTTTGACAGATCCAGCGTGATCTTTTCAGACTGTACGCCTCCCCAGCCGTCGGCAGCAGCTTTGATGATGGCTACGCCATCGCCTTTTTCCACTGTCCCTTCTCCGCCGCCGGGGGTCTCCATGGATTTCCAGGACGAAATGGCCTGATAATCTTTTTCGTAAATATACACTTCTTTTGTTGTCTGCTGGGTGCATGCTGATGACAAAAGCAGCACAACCAGCAGCATGGATGCAATAAAACCTTTTTTAAACATTTTCAACCCTCCGTTTAACTTGATACTTTATCCTTTTATCCTTTAATCCCAGCCATTTTTATGCCTTCTACGAAATACTTCTGAGCAAAAAGCAGGATAAAAACAACAGGAATCAAAGCAATAAATGACACAGCCATCAACGGCCCCCATAATGTCTCCCCGGTCATGTTGCTGAAAGAAGCAAGACCGAGCTGAATGGTATATTTAGCAGGATCGTTTATATAAATCAGCTGTCCCAGCAAATCATTCCATGTTCCCAGAAACGCCCACAATCCTATGGTTACCAGGGCAGGTTTGCCAAGCGGCAAAATCAGTTTGAAAAAAATTTGGAGATAATTGGCGCCGTCAATGACCATTGCTTCTTCCGTGTCTTTCGGGAAAGTGGAAAAATACATTCTGAGGAAGAAAATAAAGGAAACCGATCCGAAATACGCCGGAAGTATCAGCGGAACATAGCTGTCTGACAACCCCAGCCAGGACCACATAATGAATGTTGGAATCATCGTAACCTCATAGGGCAGCATCATCGTTGCCAGTAGGATAATAAAAAGGACATTCTTGAACTTGAAATCAAACCGGGCAAAACCATAGGCCACCAGCGCGGAGACAAAAACTTCGCCTCCTATTTTCAACACCGCGATAATAACCGTATTGAACATATATTTGATGACCGGAATCACCTCAAATGCCTTCGTGAAGTTTTTAAAGTATATCGGTGACGGAATCCATCGGATAGGCACGGTAAATATCTGATTATCAGGTTTAAAGGCCGTACTGATCATCCAGAAAAAGGGAAGCAGCATCAAAGCCGATCCTGTTAAATAGAATATGTATAGCAATCCCTTTTTGAGCACCTCTTTATATTGCCCCCGCATTGATTCACTCACCTCTATTCAGAAAAAACCCAGTACTTTTTTGTATAATTGACGATAAGCGTCAGACCAAAAATAATCACAAACAAAATCCAGGCCAAAGCCGTCGCATATCCCATTTTATAAAAGGAAAAGGCCTGATTATACAGATATACCATATAGAAAATGCCTTCTTCTCCCGCGCCACCGAGGATATAAGCATCGGTAAATTTTCTGAATGCACTGATGATCCCCATTACCATGTTGTAAAAAAGGACGGGGGTAAGCATTGGAAGGGTGATATACCTGATTTTCTGCATTAGACCCGCTCCGTCAATGATAGCAGATTCATACAATTCTTTCGGAATATCCTTCAAAGCGGCTAAATATACATACAAACCGCCACTGGCTCCCCAAATGGCCATAATTAAATAGGACGGCAGCACCCAATCCGGATCATACAACCAGTTTGGACCGGGAATTCCGAATAATCTCAACAGGGAATTCAATACTCCGTAATTCGGATCCAAAATCCATTTGAAAACAATGGCTACCGCTACGCCGGACACAATGGAGGGCATATAGAAGATGGTGCGAAACACTCCTGTTCCCCTGTACTGGTTATTAAGACTGATAGCCACTACCAATGCCGTAACAATGGTTAAAGGTATCGCAAAAATGGCATACCGGACAGTGATCAGCAATGTCCTGTAAAACATCGGATCATTGAAGATGGCTTTAAAATTGTCCAGCCCGATGAAGTTGGCATCCCCGATGATGGACCAGTCCGTCATTGATATATAAAGAGCCGCGATGATTGGGACCACCGTAAACAATACCAATCCTGTCAGCCAGGGAAGAATAAACAGAAAACCCACTTTGCTTTTTTTCATATTATCCCTCCGGTTTTACTTCCTTTGGGCAATTAATTCTCTTGCTTCCCGGGCAATGGCTTTCGCCTCATTTTCATAATCGAAATCTGGATCATTGAGGATTTTGCTGTAAAGCTTAAGCCACAAACTGTTATTTATCTCATTCCATTCCGGTATGTAATTAGCTGATCGCGCATTGTTCAGGCATATTTGAATTGTGTTCAGCGCAGGCTCTTTCAGTGGATTAATCTCTGCAACCTGATCAATCTCTCCCATGATGGGCGGTGCGATTTTCCACCTGAAGAATTCCAGGGTGATCGTTTCCATAACTTCATAGGCCAGGGGGTTCTCTGCCAGCTGTCTGCTCATGACAGTGGATGCGGTCCAGTTGAAAGAGTGGGATTTATTATCCAGCCCGACGGGCATGGGTGCGTAGCCTATCCTGAATTGTTCGCTTTCGGGCATCTCACTCACTTTTGTTTCAAAATTGTCCTGAATACCTCCCATGAACATGGCAGCCCGCTGCTTTTCAAACCATACATTATTCGAACCCAGACTGGAAACTTCACTGTATGAAGGGGAGATGTCTGCTTTCAGTATTTTGCTTAGAATTGCCAGACCATTGATGGATTCCTGAGAATCCAGAAGAATATCCACACCATTTTCCGCGATGATGTCTCCTCCGCCGGCCCATATGAATGTTTCAATATTAGGCCATCCGTCTACAACATAACCATATTGCTTATATTCGTTTCCGAAAGCATCTGCTTTTGTTGTGGTGAGCCGCTTCGCAATGTCAATAAACTCATCCCATGTCCATTCGCCGTCAGGAGAAGGATAGGGAATTCCGGCTTCGTCAAACAGATCCTGATTGTAAAAAACAATCAGCGGGTTTGCAATCCAGGGAAGCCCATAACAGCGTCCTTCATACATCGCGGATTTTAAAACGCCCGGATAATACTGTTCCTTAGTCAGATTACTGCTACTTTCAAGCTTATCCGTAATATCGGTGATAGCTCCCATTTTGGCGTATTTTGAAATAAGCTCCTGTGTCAGCCAGAAGAAATCCGGCGTTTTTTTTGCAGCAATATAGGTGGACAGTTTAACATAGTAGTCTGACGGAACACTCAATACTTCAATTTTGTACTTTCCATCAGCCTTCTGGTTAACACGGTCGATGATTTCATTGAATTCCTGAAGTTCAACCCCGGCGGCCCATGTCGCAAAAGTAAACGTAGTTTTCCTGCTTCCGGCATTGGAGCAGCCTGTCAAAAGAAGAGCAGTGCAAACCATAAAAATCAACACTACGCCAGTTATCTTTTTCACTCTTATCTCCTCCGGTTTCAAAGTACAATTTACCCGAACAAACCTTTGTTAACCTTATTGTTAACTTATTTTAGCTTACTTTCATAATACTATCATTTCAATTTATTGTCAACATAAAAAGGAAGAATCACAAAAACTTATGTTTATCCCGGAAATAGGCTATCATTACAGGATTTTTTTGTTAGCTAACAAAATCATTGATTTGTGATCTGAACTAATATATAATTTGAAATAAGAACCTTACTGTTTTTAAAAGAACAGGCAAACGCTTTGGCTTCAATAAAAACACCGAATTGAGTTTAAACCTATATATAGTGAAAAAAGGAAGATTAATATGAAAAATAAGAAAGTAACAATGCAAATGATTGCAGATCGGCTGGGAGTATCGAAAGTGGCTGTTCACAAGGCACTCAACAACCAGCCTTATGTTAGTAAAGAGCTTAAGGATAAAATTATTCAGGCAGCTGATGAAATGGGGTACCGGAAAACCAAACCCGTCAAGGCTAATTTAAACCGCCTTGCTTTCATTGTTCCCGTACGTTTTTTCCTCGAGGATGAACATTTTTACAGGAATATTTTTTACTATATCAATAATCTTGCTCATCAGAACAACATTCATCTGGCTTTATTCATCGTCAGCCTGAACGATGAGACGGAAGTAAACCTGCCGGAGTCACTGACAGCTTCTGCTTTTGACGGTCTTTTTCTTGCAGGGGAAATAAAGGATAAGTATAATGAGAAAATTGCAAAGCTGAAAATCCCTACATTGTTTATTGATTTTTATAAACCGAACATGAACTTTGACTGCGTGATTTCAGACAATTTCCTGAACGGGTTCAATGCCACCAACTATTTGATTGAGCGCGGCCATGAACGGATTGGTTTTCTAGGCGACTTCACTCAAACATCCAGTATTTCCGATCGTTATTTTGGATACCAGAAAGCCCTGGTCACACACAATCTGGATATAAACACCAATTGGCATCTTGTTAACAACAATACCGAAACCGGTGTTTATACACTTGACATTGATCTGCCGGATCCGTTACCGGACGCATTTGTATGCCACTGCGACATGGCTGCTTATTTTCTTATCCAGCGGCTTACGATGTGCGGTATAAAAGTACCTGAAGATGTTTCAGTTATCAGCTTTGATAATACGAAGCTCAGCGAATCATGCACTCCTGCTCTGACCTCCGTTAATATCAGCACCAGGGAAATTGCGGAGAAGTCATTTCAGCGCATAATAGAACGAATAAAAAACCCCCACCTGCCTCCTCAAAGAATATATACAGCAAGCACCATTATTGAAAGGGATTCGGTTCAGAATATTAAAAACCCTGTTCACCAAGTGAAATATTGATATTGTGTAATAAATGAAACTTTAGCGGAACGCAGCTTAGCTATACATATAAACGCCACGATATATTACAATTTATTGAAATGCAGTACGAACTGTAATATAACTAAAAAAACTCTTTTTGAAGATATGAGCATGGATTACTTGACAGTCACAGAAGCGGTTAAAAATGGGGCGTAACCTACCATATGGTTGCCTTGTATTGCGTTACCGACAGAATTAAATGCGCGGTAAAAAGGGTAATCTATGTTTTATACCAAAAATGCTCCCAAGGCAGCCGATAACTCAGTTTCCTCCGCCCCCTCGGTACAGAAGGAAAACCCCGTAGGCATCGCGAG
>JAAYKJ010000039.1 GCA_012522505.1 Clostridiaceae bacterium | reverse complement strand
CAACACAGTCAGCAGAAACCAGAACAGCAACAATAATGCTTCCAGCTACAGGAAAGACTATTCCCAAAGAAGAAATAATAATTCCCGGTCCAATTATAACAGAAGCAGCAGAAATGAACACCATAGAAAATCAAAACAACGGTATAACACCGAAAGTTTAGTGGCGAGAATTGCCAACCCCAAAAGAGAAGAGTCGGTTGACGATATCAGAATGGATATAGAAAAGTTGGAAAAAGATATTCAATTTGAAATCAAGCAGATAAGAAGCATTAAGCTGGGTCTGTAAAGAGGAAGCAACATTTTGATTAAGTATGGTGTTTGTCAGAAATGTTAAATCAGGAATAGTGAAGTTATACCTTGTGATGTATAACCGCAAGAAAGGGTGGCGATAGCGTTGCTGCTGGCTATAGATGTTGGGAATTCCAACATAGCCCTGGGTCTTTTTGGAGGGAATACGCTGAAACATCATTGGCGTATTTCAACAAACAGGGGAAAGTCCTCGGATGAAATTGGAATCATGCTGCTTTCCCTGCTTCAATATGCTGGTGAGGATGTCCGAAGGATAAAGGATGTTATTATATGCTCGGTTGTTCCGCCGATCATGCATTCGCTGATCGATGCAATTATTAAATATGTTCGGAAGGACCCGATTCAGGTCGGTCCCGGCATAAAAACCGGAATTAATATAAGATATGAAAACCCAAGAGAAGTAGGTGCAGACAGAATCGTCAACGCTGTTGCTGTTCTCAGTCTGTATGGTGGCCCTGCCATTATTGTAGATTTTGGAACGGCAACTACGTTCTGTGCGGTGAACAGCAAAAGGGACTATCTGGGTGGCGTGATATGTCCGGGTATTAAAATATCAGCCGAAGCGTTGTTCGAAAAGGCCTCAAAGCTTCCCCGCGTCGAGCTGGTTGAACCGCAGAAGACTATTGGCAGAAATGTTGTTACCAGTATGCAGTCCGGTCTTTATTATGGATGCATCGGCCAGGTAGAATATCTTGTGCAAAGAATAAAAGATGAAATGAATGAAGAAAAAATAAAGGTTATTGCAACCGGGGATCTCGCACAATTTATGGCCTCTCAATGCAGGTGTATCGATGAAGTTAACCCGATGCTTCCTCTCGAAGGCTTGAAAGAAATATACTATTTGAACAGCAGAGTATAAAACAGGCTTTTCCAAAGGGTTAATGGGTACGTCATTTCCTCAGGTATATTTTCCAGGTAAAAGCAAATCATATACAAAGACTGATTGTGATTCATAAAATGTTTTATTGCAAGATAATTAAAGGAAACCAGAGCGTTTAGGCGATATCTTAGATTATTTAAAATATATCACCCTATTCGGCCAAATATATGCATCTAAACTATTTGCCTGAAAAGAAATAGTTATATTAATATAATATTAGCACTCGATTGAGATGAGTGCTAATATTATTGACAGAATCGCACCGGAGTCATACATATTACCGGTGGTGATGACGGTAAAAAAGACCGGCATGTGCCGGAAAATGGATAAGGAGGGTATATAATGAACATTAAACCATTAGCAGACAGAGTGGTAGTAAAAATGGTTGAAGCGGAAGAGACCACGAAAAGCGGAATTGTTCTTCCGGGTACCGCAAAGGAAAAACCTCAGGTAGCTGAAGTTAAGGCAGTCGGCCCTGGCACCGAGGAAGTAAAAATGGAAGTCAAGACGGGCGACAGAGTGCTTATCAGCAAATATGCCGGAACAGAAGTGAAGATTGACGGGGTTGAATATACCATTCTCAAGCAAAGTGATATCCTTGCTATTGTAGAATAAGGAGGAGATGAACATGGCAAAAAAGATTATTTTTGGTGAAGAGGCCAGAAGAGCCCTTGAAGTTGGTGTCAACAAATTGGCCGACACCGTAAAGGTCACACTTGGCCCTAAAGGAAGAAATGTCGTTCTTGATAAGAAATTCGGGTCTCCGGTAATTACCAATGACGGAGTAACCATCGCAAAAGAAATTGAACTGGAAGAAGAATATGAAAACATGGGTGCCCAACTGGTAAAGGAAGTTGCGACAAAGACCAACGATGTTGCCGGTGATGGTACAACAACGGCTACACTTCTGGCTCAGGCCATCATCCGTGAAGGCTTGAAAAATGTTGCTGCCGGTGCTAACCCGATGATTTTGAAAAAGGGAATCCATAAGGCAGTCGACGCTGCAGTCGAGGGAATAGTCGAGATTAGCCAGAATGTAAAGGGGAAGGAAGATATTACAAGGGTAGCATCCATCTCTGCAAACGACGAAGAAATTGGCAGCCTGATTGCTGATGCAATGGAGAAGGTAACCAACGATGGCGTTATTACTGTTGAGGAATCAAAAACCATGGGTACAAACCTTGAGGTTGTAGAAGGCATGCAGTTTGACCGTGGTTATGTATCTTCCTATATGGTTACAGATACCGATAAAATGGAAGCCGTTCTGGAGGAGCCATACATTCTGATCACCGATAAAAAACTTACCAATATCCAGGAAATTCTCCCTGTTCTTGAACAGATTGTACAACAAGGCAAGAAAATGGTTATTATCGCCGAAGATGTTGAAGGTGAAGCACTTGCAACCCTCATCCTTAACAAATTGAGAGGTACATTCACCTGTGTTGCAGTGAAGGCACCAGGTTTTGGTGACAGAAGAAAGGAAATGCTTCGTGATATCGCCATACTAACTGGCGGAGAAGTGATTACCGACGAGCTTGGGCTGGAACTGAAAGAGACCACGTTGGGTCAACTGGGT
>JAAYKJ010000038.1 GCA_012522505.1 Clostridiaceae bacterium | reverse complement strand
CAGGGTATTCAGGGTCTATGGGCAGGTATGCTCCTCCTGCCTTCAATACAGCCAAAATGCTTATCACCATCTGTGGAGATCGCTTCAGCAAAAGCGCGGTGATGCTGTCTTTCCGTACCCCGCTCTTCCGTAACAGTGCTGCAAGCCTGTTACTTTTGTGGTTTAATTCACGATAGGTCAACGTATGGCCTTCATATACGAGTGCTGTTTTGTCCGGGGTTTGCTCAACCTGCCCTTCAAACAGCTCTTGTAAGGTCTTCCTATATGGGAAATTCGTATCTGTATGATTGAAACCCGATAATATTCTCGACTTCTCTTCCGGGGTGATGATCGTTATGTGTCGGACGCTCATCTCCGGTTTGTCAATCACCTGCCTGGCGATCCTCTCCAAATGCCCCTGTATACTTTCTACAAACTCCCTGTCATACACGAAAGCATTAAAGCGAATTCGTATTCCGAGCGCCTCTCCCGGAATCACCGAAACATTGAAATCGTAGTTTGTCTGCATGAAAAGCTGGACATCATCGATCCGATGCCTCTGGTTCTCTTCTGTACTCACAATCTTTTCAACAGGATAGTTTTCGAACTCAAGGATATGATCCAGCAAACCTTGCTTTAGCTGAGTTGATGATTGTATTTGTGCAAGAGAACAATACTCATGTTTTCCTGATGCCAAGGCTTGGTTCTGCACCTGCTTTATCAGTGCTGAAAAGGACTGGTTTTGATCACACTTTATCCTTACGGGAATAACGTTGATAAACAGCCCCGCCATCTGCTCAATACCCGGTATGTCGGAAGGCCTGCCCGATATGATTGAGCCAAATACCGCATCTTCGCTGTTGTTATATCTTTGGAGCAGAATCCCCCAAATCGTTTGAACCACCGTATTTAATGTTACATGATTTTGCCTTGCAAGGCTTTCAAGCCCCCCGGAAACCTCTTTGCATATCGTAAAACCCGCCTCTTCATGTTGATATGCTCCTTTATCTGTTACCCTATACTGTTTTGGCACACCCGTGCACTGTTGGTAAGAATCCAGGTATTCCTGCCAGTAAAGCAGTGATGCTTCCATATCAAGTTTTTTAAGCCAATTGATGTATGTCCGGTAAGGTTGCGGCTCTGGGAACGTTGCTTCCTGGCCTTGCTGAAGGATTTCATATGTCTGGAGTACTTCTTTGGCGATAATCCCTATGCTCCACCCGTCCAGGATGATGTGGTGGTTACTGATAACAACCCTGTGACTGCTATCATCAAGCTTAAAGACCGACAGTTTGATAAGCTGTCCTTTTAACAGGTCAAACCCCGCATCCCTCTCTTCCTTAAGGTAAGCATGGATACGGTTTTCCCTGTCCTGCATACTTATCATGGACAGATCTTCAAAATAGGCCTTGATATGTTTTTCTCTGAAAACAACCTGTTGTGGCCTGCTCATCTTTTGATGAACGAAATTGGTTCGTAAGATGTCATGTCTGCCAACAATCATGTTCAGACTTTTTTCAAAAAGGGTTACGTTAAACTCACCGTCAACCGTAAAGGATAGCTGTTGAAAATAAGCATGCGACTTCTCTTCCAGAATTGAGTGGAACAGCAAGCCTTCCTGCATCGGCGAGAGACCATATATTTTTAGTATGTTTGTTTTTACATCATCCCGATTACGCTGGATCTTTGTTTTAATTGGGTTTTCCACTTATATTTCACCACCCTGCATATTTACGATAATTCATTGTTCACATGCAACTCTTTCTCAACCCGCCTTCACACCTCTTTGTACAGTGCCAGTATTTCGTCAACCTCTTCGATGGAAAGCTCATCATTTCCCAAGTCTGAAGGTGTAAGCTCTATTGTTTCACTGCTCGCACAGTGCTGCATGATTTGCGTCAGGCTGTTCCTGAAATTCTCTGCAAACTTCATAACTGTAGTCTCCTTGTACTTGCCGGTGTGATAAAGGATCTGTACCACTACACCCCCAACCTGTTCTTTGGCCGTGATTTCAAAATTGTAGGAGGGGGTTGCCTCCGTTTTTCCGCAACCCATTTCAAAATTCTTTATTTCAAACAGCTGCAAACTGGATCTATCCTCCATCGCCATATACCTGAAGGCTATCTGTGAGGTTAATCCACCGTATGCCGGCTCTGAGCAGGCATCTTCACAAAGGGCATTGAATATGCCGAAATGAATTCCCTGCTCCGGTACTTGTCTCAGGCTTTCTTTTATCGCCTTGATTCGGTATGGCATATCCCCAGTTTGAGAAATATCAAGCAGCACTGGGTACATATAGTCAAACTGCCCTACAGTTGTTTCAAGATTGAACTCACCGTCCAATACCTCCCGTGCATTCTTCCTGATGCTGACAAGCACTTTATTAACACCAAGGCATGCTTCCATTCCCATTATTACCGCCATAAGCAGAAGGTCTTCGGGTTTTGTGTTATACACTTCATGGATATCCCCCATCAACATTGCGGCATCCTGACTGGAAAGCTGAATGCACACCTGACCGATTGAAGCTTCCCCGTTCCCTGCGGCCTCCTTATCCACCGGAAGTGTTTGTACTCCAGCCTCTTTTATTCTTTTCCAATAGTCTGATTCTTCAGCAAACCGGTTGCCTTCAGCCAAATTCATAAGCCTTCTGCACCAAGCTGCAAAGGATTTGCTCTTTTGTGGAAATGCGATCGCTTCATTATTCTGCATTTTGCAATAGGCATCCTGAAAACCCTTAAGCAGCAACTTAAGCGAAAAATCATCCGCAATGAGTTGAGGAACGGCGATCAGCATATAATCCGCACCTTTTGTTTTAAACAGCTTCACCTTGAAAAGGGGCGGTTTAAACAGGTCGAAGCTTAACCGTACCTGCTGGGCATTTTCTCTTATCGTATGCTCATAATCTTGTTCCCCGGTGAAATCTTGTACTTCAAATTCTAACAATTCACCGTCGATCTCCCGAACAAATTGGAGAATATCCTCGCCCTTGGCCAGAAGCGAGATTCTTAAGGCATCGTGGTGTTCAGCAAGCTTTTGCAGAGCAAGCCTTGCTTTTTCCTCATCAAACCCGCCCGGCTTAAATAGTATGATAGTGTGAATGGCGCTGCATATGGATTTATGTTGCTTCATCATCCATTTCTGCATGGGGGTCGGGTTTATCTTCCCTTCTAAACAGACCTCGCGCTGGCAAACGCTGTCGATAAACTCTGCCAATGAAGAAATCGTCTGATACTGCAAAAGGTCATTTACGTTCACGTCGGCCCCAGACTCTTTAAGCCTGGATGCTATCCGTATAGCCTTTATCGAGTCACCACCAATTGCAAAGTAATTCTCGGTAACATCAAGCTCATTGATTCCCAGTACTTCACACCAAATCTGTGCTACTTTTATTTCGGTTTGGGTATAATCACCGCAATCTTTCCCTGTCAGCACGACTTCGGGTTCCATCGTTTCGGGAGTTGACCCGCTCTTTAATTGCGCGTAATCCTCGCACTCTTGAAGGAATGTGCTTAATTGGCTGGACATAGCTTGCAGTTGAATTGAAAGCTCTTGGGGCAGCGTGTCGCTGTTAAGGAAACCTTCCAGATTTGCAAGGGTGTCCTTCATTCCGTTTTGTTTATGAATGATTCCTTCCAGCGCTTCGTTCATATGACCGTGCCTATTGTAAGCATGTTTTTGCCCTGAACATGCCTTATCGGGGATATGCACCCAGCATCTTCCCCTGTCAAATGGATACGTCGGCAGGCTCATTTTTCTGTATCTACCGTCTTTATATAATTCCTCCCAGTTGACATTAGCTCCTTTCACATATAGCGTGCAGATATCTTTTAGATACTGTGTGTCGGCTTTGTCTTTTTTCATATAGGCCTTTATTTTTAATTCCGCTTCCCGGCTAAGACTGTTTATGTCCTGCCTGGTAAGCGCTCCTGGATTTACTGCGTTACTGTCATATGCAGTCTTTATCCGCCCGTAAAACATATCTTCGGTACAGCCCTGTGAAAGTTGAATCGTACTATACTTCTCAAGCTTCTCTTTCATCTGGCCAGGGTCATCCGAAACCAGACAAAGTCGGCACTCATAATGCCCCCTGCTTGTATTTGCTGTATAGCACAGCTCTTTAAGGCTTGCTCCCTTTCCCAGCACATTGGCATATTTTTTCATAAGTAATTTCAGGGCAGTTTCGCTTTTGGCCGAAAGAGCGAGTACCTGCGGATATGCTGGTTCCTTTTTCTGGGCTTTAGTATCAGAATGCACAAGGGGTGCTTCTTCCAAAACCATATGGCAGTTTGTTCCGCTTAAACCAAAAGCACTGACACCGCATCTTCTGAGGGTATCCCCGGCTTTCCATTCGGTCAGTTCGGTATTGACATACACAGGGGAATCTTCAAAATTGATTCTGTGGTTTGGTTTTTTGAAGTGTATTGTTGGCGCAAGTGTTCTTTTCTCCAGAGACAATATCGCTTTAATAAGCCCTGCTATACCTGCCGCTTCATACAAGTGCCCAATGTTTGTCTTTACAGCGCCGATCGCGCAGAATTGCTTCTTTTGTGTATGCCTTCGAAACGCTTCTGTTAGGGCTTCTATCTCGATGGGATCCCCAATCTTTGTCCCTGTTCCATGTGCCTCTATGTATGAAATGGTTTCAGGGTGAACCCCTGCATCTTTCCAAGCATTCAGGATGACCCGGGTCTGGGCTGACATATTGGGGGCTGTTATCCCTGCAGAGCTTCCGTCCTGGTTCACTGCACTGCCTTTTATGACGGCATGGATGTTATCACCGTCTTCCAATGCTTTGGCAAGAGGTTTTAGCATGACCGCTGCAACCCCCTCTCCTGTACCTGTCCCATCAGAGCTGTCATCAAAGGCTCTGGTCCGGTTGTCAGAGGATTCAATTCCCAGTGTTATCTGTCCTTCAACAGGCATCAGGTTTATCTTTACCCCTCCTGCTATCGCCATATCACATTCACCTTTTTTCAAGGCATCGCATGCCAGATGAACAGCAACCAGCGACGAGGAGCAAGCAGTATCAACCAGCATGCACGGGCCTTTCAGGTCAAATAAGTATGAAACCCTGCCAGGTATTAGCGCAGGGATATTGCCCGGTATCGAGAATGACAAGGAGCCCGGGTCTGTATCTGCAACCATTTTTCCGTAGTTATCCCTGAAATTGCTTCCAAACCCCGCATATACTCCGGTATTGCTTCCTGCGATCCTATCTCCGCCATACCCCGCATCCTCCATCGTTTCATAAACGATCTCAAGAAACAGCCTCTGGTTTGGATCCATCAGGCTGGCATCTTTGGGGGTGATGCGGAAGAATTTGTAGTCGAACCTGTCTATCGCATCCAGGTAGCCACCGTCGACATACCCTATCCGGTCGATATCCACACCTGTAAATGCAAGATAGCTGTTAATATCCCTTTTTCGGGAGGCCGGAAAGGGTTTTATACAGTCCTGTCCGGTTCTGATGATATCCCAGAATTCTTCTTTGTTATCGGCACCTGGCATTCTTGCTGCCATGCCTATCACAGCGATATCCTTGACTTTGTAACCTTCTCTTCCTTCTTTGGTTCCAGCCTTTGTGCTGTCTTCAAGCCTTTCTGTCGTATCGTCACTTTTGCTTTGCTGGTCCAAGTACTCTGCAAGTTTTGATATGGTAGGATATCCGAATAGTTTTGCCACAGTGATCTTTCCCGGAAACCTATTCTCAAGCTTTTCAACCAGCCTGGTCAGCATGATTGAGTCGGCTCCCAGATCAAAGAAGTTTTGGTCGGTATCGACTTCATCAATGCCAAGCATCTGCCTGCAAACCTCCGCTATCTGCTTTTCGGTTTCTGTCATTCTCTGAGCTGCTTCAAGCCTTTTCCTGCATCTTTCAAGCTCACGCCGTATCTCTTTTGACAACTTGAACGGGAACCTTTCAAGCATGAAAAGCATGCTACTGTCCAAGTTCAGCTCTCCAATAAGTACATTGTGTATGTTTTCGGATAAAACCCGTTCGAATGCTTCGACAGCCGGTTTTGTACCCAGGGCTTTTAGAACAGTATCTGTGTTGACCCCATAATCGGCCGCCATTCCTGTTTCTTTCCATGCAGCCCAGTTTATCGAAAGGGTTTTTGATCCCTTTCTGTTCCTCTTGCCGGCATAGGAATCCATATAGGCATTACCCGCCGCATAGTCTCCCTGCCCCTGCACCGTCAAGATTGACGCAGCAGACGAGAAGAATACAAGGAAGTCTAGTTGATCCTCCCTTGTGACATGGTCAAGCACCCATGTGCCGTGTATTTTGGGCCTTATTACGCTGTTGAATGTTTTTTCGTCCTTCCTTACAATAAACCCGTCCCCAGCAACTCCTGCTGCATGGATCACCCCATCTATTCTTCCGTATTTCTGCCTTAAAGCCTCCATAATCTGCTTCATCTGATCGAGGCTTGATACGTCCGCACTTAGGCATTCCACCATCGAACCCTTCGCTTCAATCTCCTTCACGGCCTTTATCCTGCGGCAGACCTTTTCGTCTTCACCTTTCAATAGCATTTCATCCCACAGGCTTCGTTTTGGCATCTTTGTACGGTTTACAAGCCCAAGCCTTACACTGGCGTTTTCAGCCAGGTGCTTTGCCACCTCTAAACCTATGCCACCCAGCCCTCCTGTGATCACATATACTCCGTCTTCTTTTATTTCTGTACAGGCATGTTTTCCCTCTTCTGTTTCAACCCTTCTGAACTGTTCAATATATCGGACACCGCTTCTATAGGACGACCTGTATTCCTGCTGCCACTTGATGGCATCATAAAGCTCGTCGGTTGTTGTGTGCCTGTCTATATCGATGCAACGTATTCTTAACCCCGGGTACTCCTGTTCCACTGCCTTGCCCAATGCAAACATGGCAGCATTTTCGGGGTTGATGTATTCTTCTTCTCCTGTGATACGATTTGCATAATTGGATACCAATACCAACTCGATATTGCCTTTTACGTGGTTCTTATACATCGCGCGGATCAGGTAATAAAGGCTGTATAGCCCTCTTTCCTGTGCCTGTTCAAGCTCTTTTACGCTCTGTGCTTCATGATCGCTTAAGGAAAGCATATGAATGATGTTTGAAGCCTCACTCATATCCAATTCATTCAAAAGCCTTACATAATCCTCTTCACGATCTCCCACCGCATAGCCTTCCTCTGTTTTCATGAAGGTATCTCTTTTGATAACCTCTGTAACCCTGTGGCCCCCGGCTTTTAAGATTGAGCATATGGCATCGCCCCTTCCCGTTTCATCCCTGAATACGATTACATTCTTGCCACACGGTTGCTTGGCACCCTTAACAAGCTCTTCCCGCTTAAAGTCGAGCGCATAGTAAAGATGGCCCTCTCCTTCGCTTGCAGCGCTCGGAATTTCCAACCAGCACCTTTTCCTGTTAAGCGGATATAACGGTATGCTGACCCTGTTGAAGGACTCACCTTCATAAAGCAAACCCCAGTCGATATCCGCTCCCCTGACATATAGCCTGCATATCTGTTCGATAAGCCGGAGCTCTGTTTTACCGGTTTCGATATATTGAACCAACAGTGCTTTTGCCTGTTCGCTGAGATTTTCTTTTTCCGCTTCACAGATTGGCTCTGGGCCTTGTTCAAAACCGAAAATCCCTTGGGTTTCGCATGTTGCATAATCTTCTCTTAACAGCTTGTCCAGCGCAGACTTAAGCTCTCCGTCTTGATTCACAATAATTGCTGCTCTGTAGCGATAATGATCCCTCCCGGTATTTGCTGTGAAGCAAACATCCCCTATGTCAAATTGGGATTGAGTAAACTGTTGGTACCTGTTAACAAGCTTCCTAAGACCCTGCTCGGTCATTGCAGACATTGTGAGTATGTTTGGAACTCCTTTTTCGCTTCTAATCGCCTTGCTAAACGCAGGGGCCTCTTCCAGGATGACATGACAGTTTGTCCCGCTGAATCCGAATGCACTTACGCCACATCTTCTTGGGTGTTCATTCTTTTCCCATTCACATAAAAGATCATTCACATAGACCGGCGAATCCTCAAAACTTATCTCTTTGTTTGGCTTGTTGAAATTGATGCTTGGCGGTATTTCACCATGTTTTAGTGCCAGCACGGACTTGATAAGACTTGCAATGCCGGCAGCCTCGAAGAGATGACCGATATTCGTTTTGACAGAGCCAATCGCACAGAACTGATTTTTGTTCGTGTATCTTCTGAAAGCCTTCCTTATCCCATCTACCTCAACCGGATCGCCCAATCGTGTTCCGGTTCCGTGCGCTTCAATATATGAAATTGTCTCAGGGTTGATGCCTGCCTTGCGCCAGGCTGCATCAATGACATCCGCCTGTGCCAAAACATTTGGCGCTGTGATGCCAGCAGAGCTTCCGTCCTGGTTGATCGCGCTCCCCTTGATGATCGCATAGATATTATCCCTGTCTTTCAGTGCCTGACGAAGCGGCTTTAATACTATGACAGCCGCACCTTCACCCATTCCGGTTCCATCCGCATCATCATCGAATGCCCGTGCTTTCCCATCATGAGATTCCATCCCAATTTTCTCCTGCCCTTCAAGAGGCATCAGGCTTACCTTCACGCCTCCCGCGATGGCCATATTGCAATCCCCCTTCGTTAAACCTTGGCAAGCGAGGTGCACAGCCACAAGAGAAGAGGAGCATGCTGTATCCACAAGCATGGCAGGGCCTTTCAGGTCCAGTAGATAGGATATTCTACTGGGTATTATGGATGGTAAATTTCCGGTCATGGAAAGGGCGCTTAATGTACTGTCTACATCACATATCATCTTTTTATATTGGGAACCTCCGGTATCCCCGATGTATCCCAAATATACACCCACATTGTTTTTCTGAAGGGCTGTGCTGCTGTAGCCTGCATCCGCAATCGCCTGCCAGACTGTTTCCAGAAATATTCTCTGGTTTGGATGCATCAGGCTTGCTTCCATGGGGTTAAGCCTGAAGAGCTCATGGTCGAACCGGTCTATCTCATCAAGATAGGCACCTTTCATATACCCTGCGTTTTTCCCGTCTTTCTCCAGGAAATTCATATACGCATCGATATCTTTCATCCTGTTTTTGGGGAAATCACCAATACAATCCCTGCCCGAGCGGATGTTTTCCCAAAACTGTTCAACCCCGTCTGCTTTCGGAAGCCGGACAGCCATTCCAATTATGGCCATATCATCGCTTTCGTCTGTTTCGAAAGCCTTCTGGCCTTTTTCCACACTGATCTGTTCTTCATTTTCAATATGTTCTGCAAGCTTCGCAATGCTGGGATAAGCGAATAGATCCGTCACGGTTACCTTTCCATGATATTTTTCATCCAACCGCTGAACAATGCCTGTTAGCTCGAGGGAATTGATGCCCCATTCGAAAAAATTGCTGTCTGCTGAGATGTTGTCTCTACCAAGCACCTGCCTGCATACCTCCAGCATCTCCAATTGCAGCTTTGTCGCAGCATTTGAACCTCCACGCCTTTCAACAAGCTGTTGCATCAGCGCTTTCACCTTTACCCAGGCTTCGGTGAATTCCCCATCCTGATACATCTTTCCAAGTTTATATCGTTGTATTTTTCCGCTGGTTGTTTTCGGTATCTTTCTTACTGGAACAACAGCGTGAACCTGCAACCCCATACAAGCATTGATGTGTGTTTTCAGCCTAAGAGCAATTTTTGCAAACTCCTCCAACCGTTTTTTAAACAGCACAAACAGTACCAATTCTTCAGATTGATTCTGACCGTTATGGACACCACAGGCCGCTATTTTCCCCAGCTCTATCTCTTCCAGGCCTTCCGCAACCCGCTCAATATCATGGGGATAATAGTTCTGACCATTGACGAAAATGATATCCTTTGCTCGTCCGGTTACGATAAGGCGTCTCTCTTTGATAAACCCTAAGTCGCCTGTATTCAGCCAGCCATCCGGTGTCATCGTTTTCTTTGTTTCCGTTGGGTTGTTATAATACCCTCTGGTCACATTTTTGCCCCTGATCTGAATGTTCCCGACGCGATTGTCACCCAATGGATTGTTGCTGTCATCGCAAACTCTGAATTCGCAATGCTCCACCGCATATCCCACATCTACAAAACTTGCATGGTTACCTTCCGGTTGCCCAATCTCCCTTATTTCGTCACCCACCCCCAAAAAGCTCCTGTCAACATATATGGTTTTGAATTCTTCACAGACCGGTGGGAAGGCAACTGCGAGACTTGCTTCTGCCATGCCGTATACGGTGAGCATTGAATTTCTTTTTAAGCCATGTCTGCTCATTGTATTGAGAAAGCTATGGCATAAATCAGAAGAAATGGGCTCTGCGCCGTTGAAGATAACCCGAATACTGGATAGGTTCCATTCCTGGGCTTTTTCGGGTTTATAGTACTTCAGCAGATACTTATATCCGAAATTTGGGGAGGATAACATGGTAACGTTGTGCCAACTGGCCTTTTCAAGCCACAGATTGGGGTTTTTGATGAACAGGGCCGTCGGCATCAGAAAAAGGTTGATATTCATGGCAAGTGGAGTCAAATGACACCCTATCATGCCCATATCATGGGTTAGCGGCATCCAGCTAAGAATCGAGTCGTTCGTGGTTATTTTGGAGCAGTTTATGATCGCGTCGATATTGTAAAGCAGATTCTCGTGGGTGATCACCACACCCTTTGGATCCCCTGTAGAACCTGACGAAAATTGAATGAACGCGATATCATTTGCATCAATTTCCGCTTCAATCCCCGTCGTATTACTCTTCTCGATCTGTTCGACAAACACCAACTTCTTTTTTATTTCTTCACATGCTTTCTTATATTCGGTGCCGGCTGCAAATCCCTCGATTTTTGACAATCCATTTTCGTTGATTAGTAAATATGGATTTTTCAATATGGCCAACACTTTGAACAACTTCAGCATTTGTTCGTCTGTGCTGCCAACCGTTATCGGAACAGGGATTATGCCGCCTAAAAGGCATGCCCAAAAGGCACAGATGAAGATTTCGTCATCCTCCACCTGAAAAACCAGTTCGTCATTTTTGCCAATGCCTTTCATCTGAAACACATATAGCATGCTTTGCGCCCTGTGGTATAGTTCTTTATAGCTTATCTTTCTCTCTAGATCAGAGCTCTGTATAAAGGTGATGCCTTCAGCGCCTTCATGATTGGCGTGATGTCTTAATACTTCGCATAGGTTTCCATATTTTCGCATAATTACTCCTCATATCGTTCAACTGAGCGCTTGTGTAAACTTCGCGCCATGACAATACTTATTCGCGAAAGTTATTGTGTAGGGGAGTTTACGCAGTTTTGAAAAATTCTTTCAGCGATTTATTCATTCCCATAACCGTTATGATTACGATTAACACGATGGTGGGGATGGTTACGATATATCCCCAGTTAATCTTTTCCAACATGATTCCATAAAGCCATAAACCCAATGGGGTAGCGAGTCGCCCGAGTGAATTGACAACTCCGATAATGCTGGCCCTTAACCCTTCAGGCGTGGAGGTTTGAATATAGCTTAAAGCAGGGATATTCACAAAACCAACAAAAATACCAATCAGGATCATTGACAGACAATATATCCCAGTAACAATCCAATCTGTGGTGCTCTTAAACAGTGGCAGTAACGGAAAAACCCATACAATTCCCACTGCAAGTTCAAGCCTGAAAAACAGCAGTATTTTTCTAAAAAATTGCTGGGACTTATTCGATACCGATATAATGACCATGCCGATGATCATGCCCAGGTATCCCGCCGCCATAATCTGGGACACCTGAAGCTCTGATAGATTAAGCTGATTATAGGTAATATAAGGGAGTACAACCGTGGTAAGCGAACTAAATACCAACGTACTGATAAGAGTGGCTATCAACAGTATCTTAAGCCCGCTTTTACTGCCCAGATACCTGTATACATCTTTAAGCTGCTCTTTATATGGCTTGTTTCTGGAATCATCCTCCTTCGTGGGGATGTTGTACTGCAGTAGTAATTCAAGCAGACCAGAAATAATAAAGCAAATCCCATCCAGGATGATCAGCATCTGCATGCCAAGAAGACTATAAAATACAGCTCCCACAATGGGTCCGCCAATCCTCATCAACGCGCCGATACCCTGGAAGGAAGAATTTAACCTTGGTACATCTTCTTCCGGAGCGATATTGGGTATGGACGCTGTGATCGTCAATGAAAACAAAGCCTGCAAGGAGCCCAGCAGAATGGCAAACACAGCAAACATAACAATACTTTCGGGATTGAACCTAAACACTATCGCAAATACCAATAAAACGAAGCCAGATAATATATCGCAAGCGACGACAACATATTTTTTATTGCTTCTGTCTACCAGTACCCCGCAAAAAGTATTGATGATAATACTCGGAATCATCGTTAACGACAGAATCGTGGCAAACAGCGTGGCCGAACCGGTTATATCCAGAATATACAGGCTTAATGCAAAATTAAACACAACGGTACCGAAATCAGAGATTAGCCGGGAAATGCAAAAAAGGATATAGTTACCCGACGATTTCGTTTTCTTTTCTGTGGTTAGTGCAATACTGCCTTTCATACGCACCCCTCCTCAATATACTCTCAGTGCTTTGTTTTTCACCTTCATATTTTTGGCTTCAGCCCTGCTTCCACCGTATGCAGTAGTGTTTGATTTTCATTGAGATGAAAGTATTTTTTTATTCTGTCAAATTCCATGCTCCCAACAGAACAAATCCCAATGTCGTTCAACTCTGCAACAGCGGTAAGAGCTCCCACCATAAGACCTGTGTCTATACATGCGTAAAAATATGCCATACCCCCATACTTAGGCATGGAGACATCCGCATTGTAGATAAAGAATAGCGAAAGGGCCGAGCTTCTGAAAATGTCTTTATTGGTAAACAAGTGTGCTGCTTCTGTAATCACGCAGGAGCTATTTGCAAGCACCAGGCTGTTGTCAATGGGGGAATAATAATATAGTCCTCCCTGTACACTTTCAACCCGGTTGTCTTTGGCATATACATAGATGTCCACAGGATAAAGTCCCCCTGCGCTGGCATAGTAATACCTAATTTCACCCTCGCTGCAAACCTGCCTGAACACCGACATCAGTTGTGATAAGGTTTTCATGCTTATCCTGTGATCTGTGTCAAATGTCCTGTATGTTCTGCGCTGGCTAATCAACTCCGGGTATGCTTCTTTTTGCTCCAGTAGAATTTTCCCGGTTTCATTCAGGTTCGGCCTTCTGTTTAGCTGTTTTCTTCTGTATTCCTCCAGCCGGGCGGGGTTAAGGAAAGTTTCTTCATCATATTCGTTCTTGAACATCCTGGACTGAACTTCAAATATTTCTGACGGCGATAGAATGGAAGAAACCAGCACCCTTTTTTGAACCAATTCTTTGATGAGCTTTTCCAGCTTTCCAGGATCGACGGATGTGAATCTTTGCATCATTTCACAAGGTGTCGCACCCCTTTGGGTGATGTAATAGAGTTCGGGGAAAATTCCGCCTGCATCTCCCCCAAAATCAAAGGCTCCAATCCTCAGATGATCGTCATCGTTCACACAATCGAAAGCCGGTGACCAGAAATAGCGTTTATTGCTATCATATCCTGATAATCTCTTTTTCATTTTCTCACCTCCCGCTATAAAATGACGGAAGACGTGGTTAAGATAGACCCGATGATCCTTGCATTCTCCTCTACAGCACCGGAGTAGAGCATATATGAATGGCTGCCTGTACCTTGGTATGTTAAGAATTTCCCGGCAGTAACCCTGTACCAATCCCTTCTCAAGTCTTGTTCCTGTGGTATTTCATCGGTGGATAGAATCATATGGATATTGGATTTCACTTTCCCTGAATTGATCATGTCATTTCGCAGGTAAGTAAAAAAATCCTCCATCTTTGCCGCCACTGTTTTTCGTATGAAGCTGTTCTTACCCAGGTAATCCTTGTAGAATACATCCTGCTCTGCCTGTGCCAGGTTTTCAGCCACTATCTTTTTTATTTCTTCTTCTGATAGATTTGCATTTCTTATGGTTCGATGAGCATCAATGAGTATCAAGTCTGAAACCTCATGGCCCTGGCTTTCCATCTCTTTTACGACCTCAAAGGCGAGATTGCCACCAGCCGACCATCCCATCAGAACATAAGGGCCTTCGGGCTGCACTTCTTTTATGTACTGCACATAGAGATGCAGGTGATTGCTGCTGTCTTCGATATAGTTAAAGCTGTGATAGGCATGCGTATCCGATAAATCTGCCAGGCTTTTATATACCAACCCGTAACCCCCTACCGGCGGAAAACAGAACACCTTCCTATCCTTGTTTTCGTTTAGCAGCATTAGCGGGTGCTGTTCCTTATAGCTGCCTTCGGCCATTCGCCTTGCCATTTCTCTTACTGTCGGTGCCTCGATAACCTGTCTGGGGGAAATCTCCACATGAAAGGCTTCATAGATTCCGGATATCAGTTGAATGATCTTTAGGGAATGCCCTCCCATTTCGAAAAAATTATGGTCTATCCCTATTTTTTCAACCCCCAGCACCTCCTGCCATATCTGTGTGAGGATTTTCTCCAGTTCATTTCCAGGAGGGATATATTCCACGCTTGTGCCCGCAGAACCACTGGGAGACGGAAGTGCTTTTGTGTCCACTTTTCCGTTTGGAGTTAAAGGTATCCTGTCCAATGAGACAAAAAATGACGGTATCATATAATCTGGCAGCTCTTTCTCAAGCTGTTTCCTGATTTCCGATATGGTTACGTCTTCATCGTGAACGATATAGGCACATATGTACTTGCTGCCGTTATCATCTCTTGCCACTACTGCTCCGTCTTTGACTTTTTCATATTTCAATAAGCAGGCTTCAATCTCGGTAAGCTCCACTCTATACCCCCTGATTTTAACCTGATTGTCCTTTCTCCCCAGAAATTCGATTGCACCATCAGCGTGGTATCTGCCCAAGTCCCCTGTTTTGTACATTCTTTTGGGGGTCTTCTCGAACCGATTGACAATGAATTTCCCGGCTGTCAGGTCTGGCCTGTTTAAATAACCTCTTGATACGCCGTCCCCCGATATGTATATTTCTCCAGGAACTCCGACAGGAACAGGGTTTAAGGCATCATCAAGTATATAAACCTGCGTATTGTTGATCGGTTTTCCGATGACAGGAGATTGCTTATAACATTCAAATCGCTCGAAATCAAGCATACAGGCGATTGAACCGATTGTTGTTTCAGAAGGACCATAATGGTTCATGATCTTGACATTGCTGAACCTGTTGTGGAATTTTTCTACGTCCCCAACAACCATCTGCTCTCCGCCCAGTACCACCAAACGCAAGGGAGAAGATTCATTTGAACCGTGAAAGCCTCTGTCATTGACGAGCATGCTGAACAGGGATGGTGTCGCTTTCACATAGGTGATGCCATTTTGTTCAATATAATTAAGCAGGGTCCTGGGGTTGGAGTAATGCTCTTTCTTCATTAAGTGCAGTGCACAACCGTTTAGCAGGGAAGAGTATAACGAAGTGTATCCCAGGTCAAACGCAAAGGATGAAACCAGTACAGTCTTGTCTTCACACGTTAGACCTGCCCGGGCTGAGAACCAATGAATATAGTTAACGAGGGATCGGTCTTCAACCTGTACCCCTTTTGGCTTTCCTGTGGTACCGGATGTATAAATAACGTATACGAGGCTGTGCGGATCGCTTGGTGTGCCGAGGTTTGCAATATCTCCACGGTATATGCCGGGAGCATCCAACTCAATTTGTTTTATGCCAAGATCCTCTTCAGCAATACCGCTTTGCGTAAGAATAAGGCTTGCCCCGCTGTCAAGCGCAATCTGCTTAACCCTTGCAGATGGGATATCCGGGTCGATAGGCAAATACGCATACCCGGCCTTTAGTACACCCAATATTCCGATCACCATCTCGATGGAGGGCGTGACCCTTATTCCAACGATCTCTTCCGGGCACATGCCCTGCTCTTGCAATATCCTGGCCAACTGGTTTGCTTTCTGGTTTAATTCCTGGTATGTGATATGCCTGCCCTCGAATACAACCGCTACATTCCCTGGCATGCTGTTTGCCTGACGCTCAAATAACCGACAGATCGTTTCATCCCGGGGATAATCTGTTCCTGTCTGATTAAAACCAAACAATATCCTGTTCTTTTCATCCGTTTTCAATAATTCAACCGCTCCTGCTGTCACGGATGGATCGTCAATAATCGTTTCTGCAGCTTGTTTTATATGGCTTTCAATGCTTTGTACAAAATCCCGGTCAAGGACATCCGCGTTATAAGTGATTGTGAAGCCTGTTTCATTTGCGGGGAATATTGTCATGCAAAGGCTATAGTTGGTTTGTTGGAATGTTTTCACATCCTCAACCGAAAATCCCGTTTGGTTTTGGCTGCTTGTTGCCAACAGATTTTTTTCTATAGGGTAGTTTTCAAAAACCAGAATATGATCAAACAAAGCACCTTTTAACGCATGGGCTTCCTGTATTTCCACCAGCGGGTAATAGCTGTATTTTTCACCCCATAAGGCAGCCTGTTGCATGTTGCCAAGAAGTGTTATCAATGGTGTATCTGTTGAACAGTGCACTCTTACCGGCACCGTATTGATAAATAAGCCAAGCATTTCCTCAATGCCCTCTATCTCCGAGCTTCTTCCCGACATTACCGCACCAAACACCACATCATTCGTTCTGTTATACTTTTGCAGAATTATCCCCCATATTGCCTGCAAAACGATATTAAGGGTTGTATTGTTTTTTGCCGCTATGCTGGTAAGTTTACTTGTCATCTCCTCATCGATTCGAAAGCTATATTCTTCCCTCTTGTATTTCCCTGTTTTTCGAGCCCTTGTTGAGGGAATCCCGGCCTTAATCCCGTAGCCTTCCAAATAGCGTGTCCAGTATTCGCGGGCTTCGTCTTCATCATGTGTCTCAAGCCAGTTGATGTAATTGATGAAATGCGGAGCTTTTCCAAGCCTGTAATACATATTCTTTTTCAGTGCGGTGTAAATTTCAAACAGCTCCTTATTGATGATCCCAATACACCAGCCGTCCATAAGAATGTGGTGAAAGCTCCAGATTAATGTGTAATCCTCTTTGCCGCGTTTGACCAATGTCAGCCTTATCAGCTGGTCTTTTGACAGGTCGAACCCGTTGTCTCTGTCCCTTACCCAGTAGTCTTCCACGTATGAACGGATGCTCGCTTCATCAAGATGGGATATGTCCTCGATATTAATCTTTATCTCGCTCCTGCTTAAAACAACCTGCAATGGCCTTTTCAATGATTGATAGATGAAATGGGTTCTTAGAATATCGTGCCTGTCCACAATGATATTAAAGCTCTTTTCGAGAAGCGCCGGTTCCACAACCCCTTTGATTGTAAAGGCTATCTGTTGAAAGTATGTATGGGATTTCGCATCAAGAATCGCATGAAACAGGATCCCCTCCTGCGTGGGCGACAGCCTGTAAATGCGTGTTATCAGGTCTCCCCATTCATGGTAAACTGGTTCAAACTGCTTGATAGTAAGTTCTTTACATCCCACATCCGACGGGGTGGGTTTTCTTCTCACCGTTGAAACGCAATGATCGATGATCCTGCATAGACTGGATTGATAGTTTTCAGCCAGGTTTTGTATTGTCATCCTTTCATATTGATTCTGGTCATACAGGATTGAAAGGATGAGTCTTCCATCTGTGACGATACCGTTTATATTCAGCTTGAACCTGTTCTCAGATTCGGGGCTCATGGCCTGTCCTGTACTCATGGTGGATAACCCAAACAGTTCTGTGTCGACAGCCTGTTCAAACTGTCCAAGGTAATTGAAGCATATTTCGGGGTTATTCTTGAATTCTATGCTGTCAGCGCTATCTTCACTCAAATACCTTAATATTCCATAGCCTATCCCCTTATTCGGAATTTTTCTGATCTCTTCTTTGACAGACCTGAGCAAATAGGAGATATCGTCCTTCTCACTCAGATCGATCCTCACCGGATATTGTGAAGTAAACCACCCAACCGTTCTTGTTATATCAACATCTTTGATGATATCTTCCCTGCCGTGCCCCTCGAGGTTAATCAGGATCGTATCCTGGTTTGTCCATTTATTTATCGCCAGGGCCAATGCTGTCAGCAACAAATCATTGATTTCCGTGTTATATGGTTTGTTTGCTTCCTGCAGTATTCTCTGTGTTTCTTCCCGGGATAGGCTGATTTCAACGCTTCGGGCGTCTTTCAGCCTGGGTGTTTCCTTGTTTTCATAATCAACGGGAAGCAGAGGGATATCCATCGCTTCGATATCTCTCCAATACGCGTATTCTTTCTTAATCTCCTTGCTGTTTGCGTATTCCACCAGCTTCAAGGACCATTCCTGAAATGAACTGGTTTTGTTGGGCAAGCTTGTTTCTTCATCATGGATAGCCTGATCATATGCGGTTTTAAAATCTTCCAGTATAATTCTCCAAGACACGCCGTCAACAACCAGATGGTGTATCACAATCAGCAGATGATCTCCTTCCGGCGTTTTAAACAGTGCAAGTTTAACAAGGGGCCCGGTCTCCAGCCTGATACTCTCCTGCAATGCATCGGCTTTGTGCTGGATGGTTTCGCAGTAATTATCATCGCTGATAAGATCATACACTTCAATGGATATCGCTTCACCTTCGTCTATATCCCGGTTATACTGGATAATGCGCCCCTGCTCTTCCCTGTAAACCATTCTTAGCGCATCATGATGCGCAGAAATCTTTTTGAACGCTTTTTCCACTGCCCGTACATCAAAGCCGGCCTTCGCCCGAAGCATCACCGACTGATTCCAGTGGTGCATGTGCGAAAACCCGTTATTAAAGAACCAGCGCTGTGCGGGAGTAAGACTAACCTCACCGCTTACCGGGCCTTGGTCGATTTGCTTCACCGTAATGTAGGTGACCGTTTTTGCAACTTCTTCTATCGTCTTATGCTGATATAAATCTTTCAGTTCAAGCTTCAGCGAATGGCTGTTTAAGCGTGAAAGCACCTGTATGGCCTTGATTGAATCCCCGCCGAGCTCAAAAAAACTGTCTTTAATGCTTACGCTTTCAAGTCCAAGCACCTCTGCCCATATCTTTTCAAGCTTGCTTTCCAAATCATTCGAAGGAGCCACATACTCTCGGGTTGCATATAGCCCTTCATCCGGCATGGGTAATGCTTTGATGTCCACCTTTCCGTTCGGTGATAATGGCATTGCATCGATCTGAATAAAGAATGAAGGTATCATATATTGCGGCAGTTCCTCTGCCAGCGTTTGCTTAAGCTCATGTGGTTTAAGCCTTTGCAGCGCAACGATATAGGCGCAGAGGTATTTGTCGCCGTTTTGGCCGTCCCTCGCCATGACTATTACTTCTTTGACATCCTTATGCTTTCGAAGGCACGCTTCGATCTCTCCTGTCTCTATTCTGTAACCTCTCACCTTAACCTGATGATCCACTCTGCCTAGAAATTCAATATTCCCGTCTGGCATCCATTTCGCGAGGTCGCCTGTGCGATACATCATCTCACCTTCGGCATACGGGTTCGGAACGAATTTTTCCCGGGTTAGGTTTGGCCTGTTCAGGTATCCCCTTGCCAGAGTATCTCCAGAAACACATAGTTCACCCGCAACGCCTTCAGGAACAATCCGGTTGTCTTTGTCAACGATATAAACCCTGGTATTGTATATGGGCTTGCCGATGGGCACTGAATGATATTGTTCTGTCGTTTCATCACATGTAAAGGTTGTTGTGCATATCGTTGTTTCGGTTGGACCATACGCATTAATATAAACGACCTGGCTCTTCCATTTCTCAACGAGGCTGCGGGTGGTCGATGACCCTGCAGTGATCATTGTCCTTAACGTTCCGATGCTTTGAGGGTCTAAATTCGCAAGATATGTCGGTGGCAGCGTGGCAACGGTAATCCCATGTTCATTGATAAACCGCTGGAATTGATCCGGGTTTTTAATGGTTTCTTCTGAAACCAAATGTAACGAAGCACCTGTAAGCAACGCCATGAAAATTTCCCATACAGAAGCATCAAAGGAAATACTGGCGAACTGAACAATTCTGTCTGTCGTGTTTATTTCAAATTCGTTCCTGAAGAATTCTCTCAGGCTGGCTATTCCGGTGTGTTCAAGCATAACACCCTTGGGTTTTCCTGTAGAACCCGATGTATAGATAATATAGGCCAGGTCTGTTGGTTCGCTGATGTTATCAAGGTTTTCACTGCCCCCTGTATAGATGCTTCTGTCGTCAACATGAACGAGGGTCATACACGTTGTGCCGTCATCCAATAATGGTTCAATATGTATTGTGTTTTGGGTTAATACGATATCCGTTTGGCTATCTGTAAGCATATACCGGATTCTTGCAGCAGGGTATTGCGGATCTATCGGAAGGTAAGCTCCTCCTGCTTTCAGCACACCCAGTATGCTGACGATCATCTCTATGGAACGCTCTACCATAACCCCTACGATACGGTTAGGCTTGACACCCTTGTGCCTTAGTACCCTGGCAAGCTGATTTGCTCTTTCGTTAAGCTGCTTATAGCTTAATACTTCTTCTCCAAAAACCAGTGCAGCCGCGTCAGGTGTCTGCCTCACTTGCTCTTCAAACAGCTGCTGTATTGTTTTGTTCTTGGGGTAGAGCACCTTTGTGTCGTTAAAATCAAATAATATACGCTGTTTTTCTTCGGGTGACATCATATCAATATCGGACAACTTTTTGTCAGGCCGGCTTATTGCCTCCAATAAGAAGCGTTCCAGATGGTTTAGGATTCTTAAGATGGTCTGTCTTCCCAACACACGCATATCGTGTTGGATGTCTGCCTTAAGGCTATCCTGTTCCAATGAAAAAGAAAAAACTACATCCGCATTGATACATTCATTGAATCTTTCACTATGGATACTATCCATTCTGACAATGGTATTGAACCGGTACTTGTAATCCGCCTCTGTATGCAGACCCAGCAGCTCTGCCACATGGCTTAATGGCAGGTTTTGATTATTGTCCGCATCCAACACCGCCTGCTTTATCTGTTCCAATAGGCTTTTGAACGTTACGTCCTGCGCTATTTTTGCCCGAAGCGGCAGGACATTTTCGGTGTACTCCCCTGTCGACTTTTGCCTGAACGATGGCATCCCAACAATAATGTCAGAACCACTCGTATATTTATGAAGCAGCCACACAACACCTGCTGCAAGGATCATATACGCTGCATAATCCGATTTATTGGATATCTTCGTTATGCTGTGAAATACTTTATCAGGGAATACCATACTGAATGTAGAAAATGCAGTCTGCATCTGCTCCGTGTAATTGTTGTCTTTCGGAAAACAGCTAACCGAAGGTTGCCCCTGAAGCTGGCTCAACCAATACTTCCGCTCGGCCATCCCTTTTTCTGTTGTCATCAAAATATTTTCTGAATATTTATCTGCTAACATGGATACTCCTTCTATTATGGAATAGAACTAAATCACCAGTGCTCGGTTAAACTTGCAACCATGATGTAGCTTACTGGAATGAGAATTGGATCTCTTCGGAGATAACACTTTCTTTCTGAGCATATTTGCTTTCGAGAACCATGTCACTGATCTTGATATCTGTGTTTTCAACGATGTATTGGATGATCCTGATGTAATCATTTGCAAGTCTTTCTATGGTTTTCTTTTTAAACAAACTGGTGCAATACTCAAATCGCAATATTGTTTCACCATCTTGCTGGTTTGCATCCAATGTGATGTCAAATCGTGATACCCGTTTTTCCATCGCATAGGGCATCACGTTCAGGCCAGGTAAGCGAATCTTATTTTTACCCCCCACATTTTGTAGCACAAACATTACATCAAACAATGGGTTGCGGCTTAGATCCCTTTTGAAATCCAGTTTTTCCACCAGCTCATCAAACGGGTAATCCTGGTTTTCAAAGGCTTTTAACGCATTGTCCTTGACTTCTTCGAGAAACCTGGCATAGTTTTTATTTGCTGCAGGATAGCTTCTCATTGCAAGGGTGTTGACAAACATTCCAATCACACCCTCAAGATCGGCATGAGGCCTTCCCGCTACAGGACTTCCGATAATGATGTCTTCTTGGCCTGAATACTTTGACAACAGTATGCTATAGGCGGATAACATGACCATATAAACGGTTGTTCCTGTTCGTGCAGCTATATCATCCAGAGATTTCGTTAATGCCTTATCCAGTTTAGCCGTTATACTGTCCCCTTCAAAACTTTGCACCTTTGGCCTTGCGTAATCTGCAGGCAGATTCAAAACCGGGATTTCACCCTTGAATTCATCAAGCCAGTATTGGCCTTGTTTTTGTGTTTCTCCTTTGGTGATCATCCTGTTTTGCCACTCTGAATAGTCTTTGTACTGTATTCTTAACGGTCTGAGGCTTTCGCCCTGATATAGCTTCACAAACTCCTCGATCATGACTCTCATCGACACCCCATCCGATATGATATGGTGCATATCATAAGCAAGGATATGGGTGCTGTCGTCCAAACTGATAAGCTTTACCCTTAACAGCGGTGCCTTTTCAAGGTGGAACGGCTTAACAAAGGCTTCGAGCATTGAAGGGATTTCCTCCTCTTTCGCCCTTGTATACTCAACACTGGATGAAGCTTTATCGTGTACGATTTGAACAGGCTGACCGTCAATAATCTCAAAAGCGGTTCTTAAGGATTCATGCCTTTCTATCAGCTTATGAAATGCCTGTTCAAGCTTTTGCCTGTCTATTTCCCCCTCCAGCTTGACAGCATCAGCAGTATTGTAGTTTATTGACGTACTTTCTTTTTGACTGAGCAGGTACAATCGTCTCTGCGCTCTGGAAAGCGGATAGTATTCCTTCTTTTCGGCAGGCTCTATAGTGGTGTATACGCTTTTTTCAGCAGCGCCGATGAGCTTTGCGATTTCTTTTATGGTGGGTGCTTCGAATATCTCTCTTAACTGAACCTCTACGTTTAGCTCTTTGCGTATTTTGAACACCAGCGTCGTCGCATTCAATGAATGCCCCCCAAGGTCGAAGAAGCTGTCATGAATGCTGACCCTGTCTATCTCCAATACCTCCTGCCAGATTTGTGCAAGCTTCTCTTCTGTCTCATTTGTCGGCGCTTCATATTCCCTGCCAGTATCCAGATTGACCGTGGGCTCTGGAAGAGACTTTCTGTCTATCTTTCCGTTTGGGGTTAAAGGCAGTTTTTCCAGGTTCATGAAGCACGAGGGAACCATGTATTCCGGAAGTTTGCCCAAAAGATAATCTTTTAGTTCCTGGACCGTGATCTCCTGCTGGGTAACAATATATGCACAAATATATCTGTTTCCATCTTTATCTGTTCTGTCTGCAGCAACAGCCTCTTTAATCCGCTCGTGTTTCTGAAGCTGACTCTCTATCTCTCCCAACTCCACCCTGTATCCTCTTATCTTGACTTGATGGTCTTTTCGGCCTAAGAACTCTATGTTTCGGTCTGGAAGCATTCTGCCCAAGTCACCTGTCTTATACATCATGCCCCCGTCTGTTCCCCGAAACCTGTCTTGCAGGAAGGATGCCTTTGTCCTCTGCTCATCATTCATATAGCCCCTGGCTACGCCCACTCCACCGATATACAGTTCACCGGCCACCCCTAATGGCACCACACACTGATTATCATCAAGTATGTAAAAGTAATTGTTGTCGATTGGTCTTCCGTAGGGGATGCTTGTCTGGTATTCATCCACCTTTTCTATCGGGTAGTATATGGACCATACCGTCCCTTCTGTTGCCCCGCCAAGGCTGATTACCCTTGCATTGGGAAAGAACTTTTTTACCCGCCCGGGCAGGTTCACAGCAATCCAATCCCCGCTCATAAATACCAGCCTCAGATTTTCCTGTATGTATTCTCCACCGTCTTCTTCCAGTGAGCTTATCAGGTAACTCATGGTGGATGGAACCGAATCCCAGAATGTTACCTTTTCTTTCAGCAACAAACCGCTCAGTTCTTTTGGGTTTTGAATCTGTTCCTTCTTTCCGATAACGATTTTTCCTCCTGCCGCAAGCATTCCAAATATATCGTATACAGAAAGGTCAAAACACATCGAGGTTATAAACAGCAGCGTATCCCTCTGGCTTACGTCAAACTCCCTGTTTACCCAGGTTATCAGATTCACTGCCGAATGATGCTCGATCATGACCCCTTTGGGCGCTCCTGTGGAACCGGACGTGTATATGATATAGGCCAGATCTTTGGAATCCTTTTCAACATTTAACCTGTCGTTGGAGTATTTGTCCATCTGTTGATGATCTATCTCGATCACGAATTCATCTGAAACGCCCAGCACCATGCCGGTATGATCAGCCGTCGTGTACCCCTTCTCGACGAGCAGGGCAGAAACTTTTGAATTGCTTGCAATATAGGCCATCCTCGATTCTGGATACTCTGGATCGATGGGAACATATGCGGCTCCAGCTTTGAGAATAGCAAGCATTCCGATGATCATATCAAAGCCCCGTCGGGCGATTAACCCCACTGCATCCCCACACTTGACTCCCCTTTTTGCAAGCATTCTTGCCAGCGAATTAGCCTTCTGGTCCAGCTCTTTATATGACAGTGTTTTCTCCTCAAAAATCAGTGCAGTATTATCTGGAACCATGTCAACCTGCTGCTCAAATAGCTGATGCATGGTCTTTTCCTTCGGATAGTCTATTGTTGTATTGTTAAATTGATATAGGATCTCATTTTTTTCTTCTTGAGAGATCAGCTCTTCAACATTTAGAACCTGCGTCCCATCATCCGCAAATTTTTCCAGAACCCTTTTATACAGCTTCACAGCCATCTCTATGTCCTGCTTGTAGAAGTAGCCTGGCACATATTTTATCTGCATACTGAACATGTCCAGTGTTTTTGATACTTCCAGGTCGAACAATGTGTTTGTCATCTCATTGGATTCAATTTCAAGCCCAAAATCGGATTCTTTTAGTAATTCTTCTGTTTCCACTTCCTTCAGCACATGGAAGTCGGTAAAATTGAACAATGTATCAAATATCGGGTTTCCTGCACTCCCAGCATTTCCAGTTATCGCTGCTATATCCGAAAGGAACAGCTCGTGCTCTTTAACCTCCTTCAGGTATTGCTTAACCGCTTCAATCAGTTCTTTCTTGTGAACCGGATGATCAAGTTGCAGCCTTACAGGGATTGTGTTGAGGAAACACCCTATAATCCTTTCAGCATCCTGTATTACTGGTCTGTCATGAGTAACCAGCCCCATCACGACATCCTTCTCATTTGACAACACGCTAATCAGGTATATGCAGGCGCTAAGGCAGATGTCCCTTACAGAACAGTTCAGTTCCTTTGATAATTCGCCGAGTCGGTAAAGAAGCTCTTTCCCAAGGTTCCCTTTGATGATCCTGCTTCCCCCCATGCCGCTAATTCTTTTAACCGATATATTGAAGGGAAGCTTGTTTTTTGAATGTCCTTTCAGGAATTCCTTCCAAAAACCCCTGGTTTTTTCCGAGATTCTACGTGTCAGGTTTATCGCCACATAATCCTTGTAGCTGCTGTTCAGCTTCTGCATTTCATCTTGTTCACCCTGAATGAGCCTGCTGAATATCTGAATAAATTCCTTGTTGAATGTGGATACACTCCAACCATCCATAATGGCATGCTGGAAGCTTAAAACAATAGAATAGTTCTCGTTGTCCAGCTTGAAGACACCCATTCTCCATAAAAGCCGATTATCAAAGTTGAATTTGTCGTTTAGGTCCCTCTTCAGGTAGTTCTTTATGCTGTTTTCCTGTTGGTCTTTGGGTAGTTCGGATAGATCATCCATCAGAACCTCAGGCTTTATATGGTTACGCACGATCTGAAGGGGCATGCTGAAGTGCTCGGTATCAAACACGGTTTTTAAAATGGGATGCCTGTCCATTAGTATCTGCAACGTTTTCATATAGGTGTCCAAATCAAACCTTTTAAAAGTGACGTTAAATAAAAACTGGTCATGATAGATCGGTTCGTTTGGCCTAAGCTTGGAGTAAAAAACCATGCCATTCTGTATCTGGCTAAGCGGATAAAAGTCTTCGCAATCGTCAGGCAGCATGGATCTTTGTTTTTCGTCTTTTATTATTTCCTGCTGAATATCCTCGATGTACTTCAATCCGGTTTCCAGTTCATCCTGCACAGCCACACTTGTTTCAAGGCTTTCAGCTAAACTTCTTATGGTTTGGTTCTTGTAAATATCCTTTATCTTGATATTCGTTCCCAGAGCATTGTTTATCGCATTGATAAGGCTTATGGCCTTTATCGAGTCTCCGCCGATGCTGAAAAAGTTATCATTTACCCCTATTCGGTCTGCTTTCAATACACACTTCCAGAGTTCAACCAGTTTTTGCTCCACTTCATTTTGCGCAGCTTCATACGCCTCTCCTGCATGGATATATCCATTCGGTTTTGGCAGCGCTTTTCTGTCTATCTTTCCATTGGATGTGAGTGGCATACTGTCAAGCCGAATAAAAAAGGAGGGGATCATGTATTCCGGTAGATCGTTCAACAGATATTTCCTTATTTCCTCTACCGTTGTTTCACCATTACCTGTAATATAAGCACATAGATATTTCTGCCCCTCAGCATCGTCCATGGCCAGCACAACTGCTTCCTTGACAGAAGTATGCTGAATCAGGCGGTTTTCTATTTCTCCGGGCTCTATCCTGTGGCCTCTTATCTTTACCTGGTGATCGATTCTGCCCATATAAACCATTTCTCCGTTGGGAAGGAACTTTGCCAGATCACCCGATCGATACAACCTTTCCCCAGGCTTATATGGATTTTCTATAAATTTAACCCTGTTCAGTTCAGGCCTTTCCAGGTATCCGCGACAAACGCCCTCCCCGCCTACACATATTTCTCCTGCAACACCTATCGGTGCAAGCTTAAGATTCCTGTCCATGATATATGCTGTAAGCGTTGGTATGGGCCTGCCGATATTGCTCACATTGGTGTCTATCTCGTAGTCTGTAATTTCCTTGTATGTGACATGAACGGTTGTTTCCGTTATGCCATACATGTTGACCAATCTAACCGAAGGATACTTTTCCTTCCAGTCTCTTAGCATTGCAGGCTTCAGTGCTTCTCCGCCGAAGATGACATACCGGACACAAAGCTCTTTTTCATCAGACTTCATCACTTCCTTTATCAGATTTGAAAAGGCTGTGGGTGTCTGGTTCAGCACAGTCACCTTTTCATTCTTGAGCAACCGGAGAAACGCTGAAGGGTCCCGTGAAGTCATCCTGGGTACGACCACCAACTTTCCGCCGTATAACAGTGCTCCGTACATCTCCCACACCGAGAAATCAAAACTCATTGAATGAAACATGGTCCATACATCTGTGCTGCTAAAGTCAAACTTCATTCGGTTGTGAAACAGAAGCCTTACCACATTACGGTGTTCTATCATAGAACCCTTTGGCTTACCGGTTGTTCCTGATGTATAAATGATATAGGCCAGATGATCCGGCATATTGATATTTTCAAGGTTTGAACAGTCACCCTGGAAAAGATTCGCGTCGTCGAGGTCTAGTACAACAGGACAGACCCCTGTTTTGGGATTCGGCTTTGAAAAAGAAACCTGCTGCGTGAATGGGCTCTGGGAAAGCAGAAATTGAGCGCCACTATCTTCGAGCATGAAGCCAACACGCTCCTGCGGATAAACCGGATCGATAGGCATATAGGCTCCCCCAGCTTTAAGGATCGCCATGATGCCTGTTATCATGTCGAGTGAGCGTTCTGTCATGATTGCGACTATGGTTTCACTTTTTACACCCATGCCTCTTAGCTTTCTTGCAAGGGCGTTTGATCTGTCATTGAGTTGTTGGTATGTTAGCCTGCTGCCCTTAAACACAACCGCCGTGTTGTTAGGTGTTCTCTGCGCCTGTTCCTGAAAAATTTCATGGATCGTTTTGCTGGTTGGATAGTTCGATAAATTATCATTAAAATCATTCAATATCTGTTCTTTTTCGTGTGCTGTCAGGATTTCAATATCGGCAATTTTTATCTCCGGATTTGCCGTAATGCTGTGAAGTATATTTATGTAATGGCTGATAAGCCTTTCTATCGTCTCTTTGGTGAATAATTTTGTACAGTACTCTACATCAAGCGTAATGCCGTCTTTTTCCAGTTCGGTGTTAAGGGTTAAATCAAACTTCGATATCTTGTTTTCGACTTCCAGTGATGTAAATTTCACGCCATCGATATGAAGCTCTTTGCTTCCTGTGTTCTGCATGACAAAGACGGTATCAAACAGGGGATTTCGGTTGATATCCCGCCTCAGGTTCAGTTTTTCAACCAACATCTCAAACTGGTAGTCTTGGTTTTCAAACGCTTTCAGTGTATTCTCCTTTACTTCCTCCAAAAAAGCTGTAAAGGATTTATCTGCTTTTGGGTAGTTCCTCATCGCAAGGGTGTTTACAAACATGCCCGCAATATCTGCAAGGTCTGCATGCGTTCTTCCAGCTACAGGGCTTCCTACTACGATATCCTCCTGCCCGGAATATTTTGATAATAGAATATAGTATGCGGCAAGAAGAGTGATATAAATGGTCGTACCAGTCTCTTTAGCAAGAGCATTCAGCTTTGCGGTCAAGCCGCTGTCAACAGTGCTTATGATACTGTTTCCCTCAAAGCTTAGCATATTCGGTCTGGGGTAATCGGAAGGAATATTTAATGTGGGAGGTTCTTGTTCAAATACGCTTAACCAATAATCTTCCTGACTTTTTATGATTCCGTTTTTTATCTGATTGCACTGCCATTCGGCGTAGTCTTTATATTGGAGTCTTAAGGGTTCCAGTTTCTTACCGTTGTATAACTGACCGATTTCCCGTATGATGATACTCATAGTGACCCCGTCTGATATGATGTGATGCATATCAAAAGCGAGCACATGTCTATCTTCGCTCATGCTGATGATCTTTACTCTCATCAGAGGGGCTTTGTGAAGATCAAAGGGGCGTACAAACTCGTTCAGCAGCTGCTCAAGCTCCTGTTCCCCAGCCCAAATGTGTTCTGCGTTAACCTGTACATCATCGTGTATCCTTTGTACGATTTGACCATCTATAATATCAAAGGATGTTCGTAATATCTCATGTCTTTGCGTTAACATGCTGAACACCCACTGGAATCTTTCTACATCCAAAGGGCCTTCTGCCTCAAGGAACCCCGGCATATTGTAGACGATATTTGCACCTTCCATCTCATTGAGCGTGTACAGTCTTTTTTGGGATGATGAGACAGCATAATACTCTTTCTCGGTTACGGGTTGTATTGAAGAATACTTTCCCCGGTTCTCGGACAATGTATCCAGGCTAATCCCCTGCTGCTTCAACAGCTTTTTATATACTATTCTTTGTTCCGGGCTGAGCTGATTCATCTTGCTTATGATATCCATGCTATTTTACCCCTTTCCCCTATGCCTCTTGCAGAAGCTGATCGAGTTCCTCCTGTGAAAGTCCTATTACGGTGTCAAATATTTCGGCAAGCTTTTTTTCCTGATCGGCTTTGTATTTTATCTTTTCAGCAATCTGTTTAATGGTTGGATATTCGAAGAATTCTTTTACAGGTATATCGAGTTGAAGCTCTGCCCGCATGCGATAAATCACCTGCGATGCAAGCAGAGAATCTCCTCCGAGCTCAAAGAAATTGTCATGTACGCTTATATGCTCGATCCCAAGCAGTTCACTCCATATCGATGCGATCCCCTGTTCCAGTTCACTGCCATCCTCTTTCAGACATCCCTTTTTCGGCCTTTGCATTTGAGTCTTGCTTCCCTTACCGGAATTACGGCCCGTCACCCACCGGTCTATCCTATTCTTTAGGTCTGCTACCGAGATCACCACATTTTCGGCCATCCCACGGGTTAATATCCGGCTGAATGCCTGTTCGCCCTCTTCAGGAACGATATAAAAGCCATCCGGGCTTTCAAAATTCTTGGAAAATGCCCATCCATCCCAATCTGAACTTAACCATACAGGCCCGCTGTCGCGATTACATTTTTGTACAAATGAATCCATAAACAGATTTACTGCCGAATATGCAGCAAGCCCCAGACCACCAAGAACGGCGGAAAGTGAAGATATCAGAAGGCAGAAATCGATCTCAATTCCCCTAAGCACTTTCTCGAGGGTTATGGTTCCATATATTTTCGGTTTCATCTGATCCTCTGCCTGAGCCCTGCTGATATCCTTTATGGCACTGTAGGTTTCCTTACCCACAACACCTGCAGCGTGGATGACTCCGTTTAACTTGCCGAATCTTTGCATTGCGGCAGAAACAACCTTGTTCATTTGCGCTTCATTGGATACATCCGCGCAACACACCAAAACTTCTGCCCCCAGCTCTTCCAGTTTTCTGATCATGCGTATTTTCCGGCTTGTCTGATCAAGCTGCCCGTTTTCAGCAATCCAACCATCCCATTCATTTCTTGAAGGAAACCTTGAACGGGCTGTTAATACCAGCTTTGCGTGATACTCCTTGGCAAGGAATTGGGCAAAAACAAGACCAATGTTTCCTAAGCCTCCCGTGATAAGATAAACCCCGCATTCACGCAGATAGCTCGTTTCTTTACCCTCTGGTGGTTTTACGTTTTCGAAATCCTGTATCCACCTTGTGTTTCTCCGGTATGCAACGGCATATCCACTGCCTGTTGCACAGGTCTCCCGGATTATACACTCTGAAAGGTACTCTGCTGTTTTGCTGTTTGTCAGTTGGGAGTTGTCAATATCTATGCTTTTGCAGGAAACATTGATATATTCCTGTGGCATTACTTTTAACAAGCCCAACAATGTCGCTTTTTCCGGATATAATTCATCCTGTGCTCCCACTTGCTGCATACAGCCGGTTACTGCAGAAATGGTTATTGGCTCTACAATGTTCAGTTTCCCAACTGCCTTTGCGATATTGATTAGACTGTAAAACCCCTTCTTTTGCATTTCTTCAAGGAAGCTGCCCTGTGTGTCTGTCTCCCTGCCTTCAACACACCATAAATGTATTATTTTATCCGGGAATTGATTGGACACCTTAAGCGTGCCGAACAATTCTGCATAGTCTTCACTATCACATGGGTTTAGTGTGTATGCATCCTCTCCTGCCGCAGCGAACTTTTCTCCGGCGAAAACCTTTATCACCATGTCGCCTCTGTTTGTAAGCTGTTGTGCAATTTTTTCTGTCAAGCCAGATGCATCAGAAAATATTAACCATTGTAAACCTTTTTCACTGCTTATTTCAGGAGGTGTGGCGGGTTTCCAATAAGCGGTATAGAACCATTGAGAGACCTTGGTTTTTTTACCTGCTGTATCGACCATGGCTGAAGCACCCTGCACACTGCTGTTCGCATCAATCCAATACCTTTTCCTTTCAAAGGGATATGTGGGTAATGGAATGCGCAGTCGCTTTTCGCCTTTATATATCTTGCTCCAGTCAACCCAGAACCCTTCCGACCACATTCTGCCAAGCCCACAAAACAGTGCCACCGAGTCGGAAGACTGGCTGGGTTCCCTTATCGCAGACATTACATACGATAATGAGTTATCACCGTGCCGATATTCTGAAAAGGAACCTTGCACATTTCCGGGAACGGATACTATGATGTATGTGCCTGGTTTCTTTATGAATTGTTCCACTTCACATGAGAGCTTCGCCATGCAGGTTTGATGGCGGGCCCAGTACGCTGGGTTGTTTACTTGCCCATCCTCTAACCATGTACCCGTTACACCCGAGATGATGGGTATGGAGGGAGGGTTTCGCTTCACCCTTTCAAATGCTGAAATGAAGGATTCATTGAGAGCCCCCATGGCTTTTCCCGCAATCAGTGGCAAAACCTGCTCAAGCTCGAATATTCCTGCAACACACGCAGCAGCAAATTCACCGATACCATAGCCAAGCACAGTCCCAGGCATCATGCCGTAATGCATCAATGTTTCAGCCATTGCATATTCTACCGTGAAAAGTGCCAGTTCCAACAGGTGCGTTTTATTCTCAAGCCCCTGTTCCTGGCCCCGGGGATAAATAACTTTTTCAAGATCAAACCCCAAACAGGGCTTTAATCGATTACAACACCGCTGAACCTGCTGCTTGAAAACCTCTTCAGTCTCATAAAGCTCCACACCCATCCTGATGTCCTGGAAGCCTTGACCTGGGAATATGAAAACGGCGGTTTTCCCCTTTAACTCACTGCTGCCATTAATAACACGTGGGCTGTGAGGCTCGTCTATAGCTTCCACACAATCCTTTGCATCGCTGCAAACAATTACTTTACGGTAATCGAATGTTGTCCTTCCGGTTTGCAGTGTATAAGCCACATCCGCCATATGAACCTGTGGATTTTTTAGCAGGGTTTCTTTCAAGTTTGCGGTCATGGCTTCCAATGCCTTTTCGGTCTTTGCTGATAAGACAATGGTGTGGTATTTTCTGCCCGAAACAGAGCTTTCGGGTTCCGGTGCCTGCTCTAAAACAACGTGAACATTGGTCCCGCCTATTCCAAAGGAACTTACCCCTGCACGGCGGGGAACCACGTTTGTATGCCATTGCGTCGCTGTATCCGGAACATAAAAGGGGCTATCCTCCATATTGAATTGGGGGTTTGGCATATTAAAATTCACGCATGGAGGAATAACCCCATTTTTAATGGCAAGCGCAGTTTTAATAACACCTGCAGCTCCGGCTGCTGCATCAAGATGCCCCACATTGGCTTTAACCGAGCCTAGTGCGCAAAACCCTTTTCTTTTGGTACTGCTCTCAAACACCTTTTTAAGCGCATTAAATTCAACAGGATCCCCTAATATGGTTCCTGTGCCATGTGCTTCAATATAGCCTATCGTTTCCGGGGCTATACCACCCACCTCCAAGGCTTCGTATATCGCCTCTGCTTGTCCGTCTATGCTTGGAGCAGTATATCCTATTTTTATTGCCCCATCGTTGTTGATGGCTGTTCCCCGAATAACGGCATAGATATAATCTCTGTCTTCCAAAGCATCTTCAAGCCTCTTAAGCCCCACAACTGCCGCGCCATTCCCGCCTACCGTACCACTGGCCTTCTCGTCAAAGGGCCTGCAGTGACCATCCGGTGAAAGAATACTGCCTTCTTTATAAAGGTATCCGGCCTTTTGCGGGATCCCCAGTCTTATTCCGCCCGCAAGAGCCATGTCACACTGGTAGTTTCTCAACCCCTGACAAGCCAGGGAAATGGCAAGAAGGGATGTGGAACAGCCTGATTGCACAGTCACCCCCGGGCCTTTCAGGTTTAGTTTATAGGATACAAGGGTGGCCAAAAAGTCTTTATCATTTCCGATCAGCATTTGAATTTCATTTAATGTTTTGGTAAGTGCCGGGTTTGATACAATCCGCATAAAATAGGTATTAAGCGCCTCCCCAGCATAAACACCGATCCTGCCGCTGTAAGTGTCGGCGTTGTATCCCGCGCTTTCCAAGGCTTCCCAGGCACACTCCAGAAAAATACGGTGCTGTGGATTAAAGATTTCAGCCTCTCGCGGGCTAAACCCAAAGAACTGGGCATCGAACTGGTCAAACGCTTCAATGATCGCCCCTGCTTTTACATATCCGGGCATGTTGAACTGTTCAGGGGATAGTCCAGATTTGCTCAAATCCTGGTCGGTAAAAAATTGTATTGATTCGACCCCGTCTTTGATATTCTTCCAGAATTCACCGATGTTCTTCGCCCCTGGAAACCGTCCGGCCATACTGATTATTGCGATATTCTCTCCTACATTATCAACATTGCCATTAAGCATGAATGCTCCTCCTGTTTTCCAACATCTTTGTGGCCTGCCTTCTTTTATGAACTCTGCTGGAAATACTGTCAAAGGCCTGATTGGATTCTTCCTCATGTCCGTCCAGTTGTTTTGCCATTAATGCTATTGTAGGGTATTGGAACATCGTCATAACGGTTATGTCATCTTCGGATAAGTTAAACACTGTAGATATTCTGCTGATTACTTTCATGATGAGAAGGGAATTGCCACCAATATCAAAGAAATTGTCGTTAATCCCGATTTTGTTGAGGCCCGTTGCTTCCTGCCATATTTCAACAAGCTTCTGTTGCGTTTCATCACCAGGTGCTACATACGCAACGCCCGTATTGATTGTTCCGCCTGGATGCGGTAGAGCCTTTACATCCACCTTGCCGCTTGGTGTTAAGGGGAGACTTTCCAGCTGTACAAAAAATGAGGGTATCATGTAGCCTGGAAGCGACCTTGACAGGTATTCCCGCAATTGTGCTGATGCGAGCTCTTTGTCGCTTACGATATATGCACACAAGTGTTTGTTTTCGCTTTTATCCGTTACTGCAGCGACAACTGTTTCCTGAATATCTTCATGCAATAGCAGCCGACTTTCTATCTCTCCCGGTTCTATCCTGTTGCCTCTTATCTTTATCTGGCTGTCTATTCTGCCCATAAATTCGATATTTCCATCGGCAAGCCAACGGGCGAGATCACCTGTGCGATACATGCTGTTTCCGGGTTCAAACGGATTGGGCACAAACTTTTTTTGTGTCAGATCAGGGTTGTTTAAATAACCCCTTGCAAGGCTGTCTCCAGCTATACACAACTCACCCGGCACACCGATGGGCTGAAGGTGATTGTATGGGTCAACAATATACACTCTGGTATTTGATATAGGCCTGCCTATGGGAATATTGTCGTAATTGCCATCCACAGTAAAGCTTGTGGTGACAACCGTGTTCTCTGTGGGGCCATAATTATTGATCAGCTCATAATCTCTTTTTTCAAAACGGTTAAGCTTATCCCCACCAGTTAACAGCTTTCTTAAGGAGGTGTTTGTCAAGTCTATGAACTGTTCCGAAATTTGGGTGGGTAAAAAGCTGATGGTTATTTGATTCGCTTCAAAGTACTCATTTAGCTGCATCATGTTTAGCTTCATCTCGTCATCGATGATGTGAATGGAAGCCCCCGCAATGATATAAGGGAATATCTCCCACACCGAGGCTTCGAACCCGATGCCGGCATACTTGGTGCTTCTATCCTCTGCTGTTACTCCATAGTGCGTGATATGCCACCAGCATAGATTCATCAGTGAGCGATGCTCTATCATAACGCCTTTGGGTTTTCCTGTTGAACCCGAGGTATAGATCACATATGCCAGGTCTTTAGGGGTATTTACAATTTCAAGGTTTGAATCATCTGCGCAATACGCTCTTTCATCACGAATATCAATCACCGGTATTGGATTATCAATATCAACCATAGAATTGGGGTTATCCGTCAGTAGTGCGATCGCTTTACTGTCCTGCATCATGGTTTTCACCCTGTCCGGAGGATAGGAAGGATCGATTGGCAGGTATGCAGCACCCGATTTTAATATGCCTATGATACCTGCCATCATTTCGATTGAGCCTTGAACCATTATCGCCACGATATCTTCACGCGTTGCGTTATAGCCCTCTCTTAATTTGCGGGCAAGCCGATTCGCTTTTCGGTTTAACTCGCTGTATGTAACTGCGTTTCCCCGGTGTACTACTGCAATGTTATCCGGGAATTCTTTAACCTTCGCCTCAAACATTTCAAGAACGGTTTTATCTTTAGGGTACTCGGTCTTCGTACGATTGAACCCCGTTAACAAAAGATCACGCTCTTTGTCGTCCACGATTGATATCTCTTTAAGTTTCAGGTCTGGATTTTGGCTTATTTTCTTAAGTATTGTGATAAAATGCTGTGCAAACCTTACTATCGTTTCGTCTTTATAAAGCTTTGTACAGTATTCAAAGATAAGCTCTGTCTCATTGTTCCGCTCGATGGCAACAACGGTGATATCAAATTTGGAGATCTTCGTGTCGATATCCTTCATCGTAAATCGTAGGCCATCGATTTCACTCTGTCTGAAATCCATGTTCTGCAAAGCAAACATCGTATCAAACAAGGGGCTTCTACTCATATCCCTATCAATTTTTAACGAGTCTACAAGATCGTTGAACTGGTAATCCTGGTTATCAAAAGCGTGAAATGCCCTCTGCCCCACATCTTCCATAAAATCTCTGAATGTCATGTCATGTTTTGGGGAATTACGCAATGCAAGCATGTTGATAAACATACCCACAACATTTTCCAGGTCGGGACAGGTTCTTCCTGCAACAGGCGAGCCTACGATAATATCATTCTGGCCTGTATATTTTGACAATAGTACATTGTAGGCTCCAAGCAGCACCGAAAAAAATGTGGTGGCGGTTTCATTTGCCAACCTTCGCAGAGCCATAGTGATCTCTTCAGGCACGCTTGCTCTTACCTTGCGTCCTTCAAAGCTCTGTATCGAAGGCCTTGGCGTATCGGTAGGCATATTCAGGACCGGAAGCTCTCCCGATAATACATCCATCCAGTATTCCTTCTGTTTTTTTATCTCTTCACTGGACAAACTTTTTTCCTGCCACGCAGTAAAATCCTTGTATTGAATTTTGATTTCAGGAAGCGTTTTCCCTTCATACAATGTGACAAACTCTTTCACCAAGATGTCCATGGAAACGCCATCCGATATGATATGATGCATATCCAGCATAAGAACACTTTTTCCCTCGGTAAGGTGAACAAGCAGTGCCCTTAAGAGCGGCGCGGTTTTGAAATTGAATACACGTACAAAACTTTCTCCAATTTCACCCAATTCACTTTCACACGCCTCCATATACTCAAGCTTGAATTGAACATCCTTGTGTACCCGTTGGACCAGTTCAGCATCCACAAAATCAAAGGATGTTCTGAACGCGTCATGCCTTTCGATAATCACACCAAGAGCCCGCTGCGTTTTCTCTCTGTCCAGTAGCCCATCTATATGCAATGATAAAGGTACATTATAGGTAACAGAAGTGCCTTCGGCCTTGCTTACCCAGTAAATTCTCTTCTGACCGGGAGACGCGGGGTAATAATCCCTTTCCTCTACAGGCTGGATTGAATCATATGCGTTTTTTACCCCTTGCATAACGTATTGGGACAACTGCCGGATGGTGGGGTTTTTGAACACAGCTCTGACAGGCACATGGACCTGGAACTTCTTTCGGATGCGTGAAACCAGAACGGTAGCCCTTAAGGAATGTCCCCCCACCTCAAAGAAATTATCATGAACCCCTATTTTCTCAAGATGTAAGATTTCCTTCCACATTTCAGCTATATATACCTCGGTCTCATTGGACGGCGGTTCATATTCAGCCCCAAGCCCATGACATTTTGCAGGCTGTGGCAGCGCTCTTCTGTTTACTTTCCCGTTTGGTGTTAAAGGAATCTTGGTAAGCCGCATAAAACAAGACGGAACCATATATTCGGGCAACGTTTTTGCCAGATGGCATTGAAGCTCTTGTACAGTAAGTTCCCCGTCGGATACAAAGTATTGCACAAGGTATTTTCCCCCGTCCTCACTGTCTTTTGCGACAACGGTTGTGTCCCTGATTTTTCTATGCTTTAGCAGACAACGCTCTATCTCTCCAAGTTCTACCCGGAACCCCCTGATCTTTACCTGATGATCCATCCTTCCCAAAAAATCGATGTTCCCGTCGGGCATCCACCGGGCTAGATCACCGGTTTTATAAATTCTTTCACCTTCCAGGAAGGGAGCATTGATAAACCTTTCTTCTGTTAATTCAGGCCGATTCAAATACCCTCTTGCCAGCCCGTTTCCGGATGTGCATAATTGCCCCGGAATGCCTACAGGGCACAAGCAGCCATACTGATCGACGATGTAGCATTTTACATTATGAATGGGTTTCCCAATCAATACCCTTGTGCTGTATGGGCTCAGCTCATAAACGGTGGTGCAGACACTGTTTTCGGTGGGTCCGTATTCATTTACCAGCCTGACATTGCCAAGCAAGCGGAAATGATCGCTTACAAACTCCTCTGTGAATCTTTCGCCTGCAAGGGTAACAACTCTCATGCTTTTCAAACAATCGGGAGATTCATAGAGTATGGTTTTGTAAAGCCCCGGAGTGATGAGAAAATGAGTTACTTTCTGCTTGTTGATAATATCCTCCAGGCATACTATATTAAATCTGTCTTGATGACGGACAATCACAAGCTTTGAACCGCTTATAAGAGGGGTGAAGATGTCTTCCACAGAGCTGTCAAATGAAAAAGAAGGTATTTGCAAAACAACATCCTTTTCATCGAAACCATAATATGACTTTCTCCATAACAGCGTATTCACGATGCTTGCATGTTCTATCAACACGCCCTTGGGCTGCCCAGTGGATCCTGATGTGTAGATGATGTATGCCAAAGAACTCGCATCTTGTTTGCCTTCAAGGTTGGCCTGGTCATTGACTGGATAAGGCATACTTTTCAAATCGATCACATCACCATCAAACATAATACCTTCACCAATGCCGCCCTTTACCAGCAGTACGCTTGTGCCACTGTCATCAAGCATAAACTGTTTTCTATCCACAGGATATTCGGGGTCAACCGGCATGTATGCTCCGCCAGCCTTCAGCACTGCCAGCATCCCGATGACCATTTCCAACGATCGTTCAACCATGATCCCTACAATGTTATTGGAATGGGTTTTTCCGATTCCTTTTTGCCTTAAAACACCTGCCAGAGTGGTGGACATCTGATTCAAACGGCTGTATGTAAGCTGCTTCTCTTCATATTGCAATGCAATGCCTTCAGGAGTGCGCTCTGCCTGTTCCTCAAAGAGCGCGTGAATCGTCTTTCCCTTCGGATATGGCTTGGATGTATTGTTAAATGCCTCGATAAGCATTTTCCTTTCGTCTTCGCTTAATATTTCAATCTCACCAGGCTTTAGGTGAACATTGGATAAGGCATGAAGAAGCAGATTTTTAAGATGATTTGCCATCCTTTCAACAGAACCCTTTTCATATAGAGAAGCGTTATATTCAATGACTCCCTCAACTTGTTCCCCTGTATTATTGAAGGAAATTATCATATTGGTCATTACTTCCTTTAAATACTCTCTGTCCTGAACATTTTCAAGTAAAACTGCCACATCAAACAGTGGGAATGCATCTTCATCCGACTCTATGCCAAGCTGGTACAGTAACGTTTCAATAGGGAAATTTTGATTTTCGCAGGCCTCAAATATCGTGTTCCTAACCTGAAGCAATAGATCTTTAAAGGAGTATTCCGCTTCAACTTTACTTCGTATTGGAAGTATCGTATTGATGAAGTTCGCATCCTCTTCCTGCTTGAATATAGGCGTTCCCACAATAATGTCCTCGTTGCCTGTGTATCTGGCAAGCAGCATCATGAGGCCTGTGGTGAGAACCATAAATAACCTGGAATCGGCACCTTTACTTAACTTAATCAGCTTTGAATAAAGTTCGTCCTCAAAGCAAAAACCAACCTTGTCGAATTCATATACAGCACAGGCAGATTTTGGATGATCATAAGGCATACGGGTCTTGTCCAAATCCCCCGATAGTTTTTCCAGCCAGTATTCCCTTTCTCTTATATGCTGACTTGCGGCTATTGCCGCTGCACCTGTTTTACTCATCTTCAGCCTCCCTCATTTTCAGACGCTAATGTGTAATACAGCATCTCTGTCAAATGCCCAAAAGATGCAGCTTCTCTTAAAAATCAAAGTCGGTGTTGGATGCCAACACATTCTTTGCCCCCGCATACCTGACCACATTTCTTGCCTCGTCGATGTATTTGCCCCAGGTTTCAAACTCCCATACTGAGGGGACTGCGTTTTTATGAAGTTTATGCCATCTTTCATCTGCTGCATGGATCTCGGATGCGGTATAGGGATTGGGAATACCCAGCTTATCACAGTGCGCAGTAAACCTGTGAAGCCTTTCATACCTTTCTTCTCTGAGGGGTTCACAGTTTAATGTGCAGGTATCAAACACAAGCATGCTTCTTGCCTCCTCAGGGTATAGCAGCATTCTTTTGTCTTTCCAGTCATCGGCCCCAAACTGCCCGGTGTAATGGTAATAGAATGGGTTCGGTTCTGCCTGCCAGATATAATCTTTCATCTCATCCACGAAATCAAGGGTCATTTGGAAGTCTTCTTCGGTTTCATAGGGGTGCCCAATAACGATATATGCGGTTGTTTTGATGCCAGCACTGGCAAGCCCGTATAATGTGGCTTTAGATTGTTCAAGCGTTATCTTCTTATTCATTAAATCAAGTATCTTTTGTGACCCGCTTTCAATGCCCAACCGGGTCCGGTAGAGGCCGCCCCTTCTCCAAAGCATGGTTTTGTCAAGGTCGGCCGCATTATCATCTACCCTGAAATAACAGTCATAGTAAAGGGTTGTTCCCAGATTTATAAACTCTGTGGCGATATCCGTAACGATATGGTTCAGAAGGGAATCAGACATGAAAAATAACTGTTTCCCATATTTTCTGTACATTTTCAGCATTTCCTGTACCACTTGCTTTGCATTTTTCTCCCTGTATCTGCCGTAAAACTTTGAGGCATTGCAGAAGGTACACTCATTGGGACAACTGGCAGACCCTGTTGCGATGATATACGGATAAAGTCCGGTATCTAAATCTGACAGATCTGCGATATCCAGGTCATGGAAAGGAATAGGAGCCAGGTTCAGCTCTTTTAACGAGGCGACCCTTCTGTCTGATAGTTCTCCCTCCAGATACTTCAGAAAGACCTTCTCTCCTTGGCCATCCACAATGAATAGATCTACACAATCCACAGTTTCCTGAAGCAATGCTTCAAAATTGGGTGAACCCAGTGCATGAAAATCTGTGAAGGCTCCGCCGCCCATGACAACCTTTATGCTCTTGTTTTCTCTCTTGGCAACCCTTGCCGCAAAGATAGCTGCGGGAATATTGCCTTTAAATATACTAAACCCCAGAACACCCGGCTGCTCTACTTTGATCAGCTCGATATAGTATTCCTCCAGTTTTTCATAGAAGTACTGCATAATTCGATTTAACTCTATCGCCTGGTTATCAAGAATCTTCGTATAAAATGAGTGATATACAAGTGTTTTCACAAGTTTTATATATTTTGTCTCGTCCGTATATTTTATCGCTGCCATCATGTGGTTATGCAAGACATCATGCCCTATGTTATAGAAGTTACCTCTGTTATGCATGGGCACAAACTCACCGATTTTGTTGAAATAGTCTGTATAAACCTTTTTGAAGGTTTCATGGACATTCAAATCAATGATTTTTACTGTATAATCATGTTTTTCAAGATAGGCTTTCAGCATCCCTATTCCCTGTGGCGGTACAAGAGGAGTCCAGTAAGGAAGCATTCCCAATACTATTTTTTTGTCTCTTGCTCGTTTTTGTACATTATTCGTATTCATAAAACCCCCGCAGAACTAAAGTGAGCGTCGCTCACACCCCGATATAGGTAATGTCTCCTACTATTGCACATCTATCTCTCATCAGATACCTCTGAACGGTAACAAGCAGTAAAATTTTTTTATTGATGTTATGCATTCAGTTACTAAAAGTCGAAATCTGTGTCTTCGTCACAGATTAGAAATGCGCTTTCAGCTTTTGCAAGATTATGGCTTAAGGTGATGTCTTCAAGCCTGATGTCGATATTCTCCTCCACTTGTTTCATCATCTCCATGTAGTGATTCAAAAACGTTTCTGCGGTGCTTCTCTTGAAAAGGGAGGTAGAATATTCAAGCATGAACCTTGTACTCTCTCCTATCGTCATGATAGACAAGAACATATCAAACCTTGAAATTGTATATTCAAAATCGTATGGATATACCTTTAGTTGGCTGCCTTTCATATCGGGCATATCCAGATTTTGCACGGAAAATACATAATCAAACAACGGATTTCTGCTCATATCCCTTTTCAGTTTCAGTTTCCCTACCAGCTCATCAAACTGATAGTCCTGGTTCTGATAGGCATTCAGACAGTTTTCTTTTACCTGGGTAAGAAACGCTCTGAAGGTCATATCGTGTTTGGGCATATTCCTGTTCACAAGCATATTCACAAACATCCCAAAAACATTTTTCAAAGGCCTGTATGATCTTCCGGCTATCGGTGAGCCTACTATAATGTCTTCCTGACCAGAATATTTTGAGAGCAGAACAGTATATATCGCAAGCATAATCATGTGCAGTGTAGATGAAGTCGCCTGCCCAACCCGGTTCAGCCCATCCAAAATACTGCTTTGAGCTGTTATAATGACCCTGTCACCTGCGTAAGTCTTATGGGGGGGCCTTAGAAAATCTGTGGGCATATTCAGAATGGGGATTGTGCCACCCTGATGTTCGGGGACCCGTCCAAGCCAGTATTCTTCCTGTGATTTGATGGCATCTGAGCTTAAAAGCTTGTTCTGCCAGGCTGCAAACTCCTTGAATTGTATTTTTAGCTCCGTCGGTTTCTCCCCTTCGAGCAGCATCAGCAGTTCCTTTATAATCACCATTACCGACCAGCCATCAGAGATGATATGATGCATATCAAGCATCAGTATATGTTTATTCTCTTCTATCCTAACCAGAGCCGCTCTTATGAGGGGAGGTTTGTCCAGCTGGAAAGGCCGTACAAATGCACCCATCATTTCATTTACTTTACGTTTGTCCCCTTCATAATAACCCACTCTAAAGGGCACGCTGCTGTATACTTTCTGTACGGGTTCACCATCGAAAATTTCAAAGGCCGTCCGTAAAGCTTCATGCCTGTTTAGCAAGGTTATAAAGGCCTCGTTAACCTTCTCCGGATCCAGTTTGCCTTCAATAAGCAATGCTTCGGGCATATTATAGCCTATGTTTGGACCAATTGTATCCAAATCAATTTGATCAACAACATGAAGCCTTCTTTGTGCAGCAGATGTTTCATAATACCCTTCCGGATACCTGTGGTTACGAGCAGGGGTTTCAATCGCTGCATAAATACTTTTATCATTGCATCGTTCCACATACTCAGCCAGCTCTCTGATCGTAGAAAACTGAAACAGACAAGCCAAAGGTACTTCCACATTAAAAGCTTCATGGATAGCGGCAGACAAAGAAGCAAGCTTTAAAGAATTAGCTTCAAACTCAAAAAAACTATTCTGTAAGCCGATATTCTTTTCTTTAAAAATATCCTGGCATAATTTTAAAACTGCATTTTTAACCTCACTGGTCTCATTATCGCTATCGCATGTGCAAGCAATTTCCTTCCGGGCTTCATCCATTTGGGCAATGACTTCAGCAAACTCTCCCATCTCATACAT
>JAAYKJ010000037.1 GCA_012522505.1 Clostridiaceae bacterium | reverse complement strand
TTGAAGCTCACCAGTTAAAGAGTAAAGAAGAGCAGGCGAAACGGGACGCTATCCATATGGATATCAATGATTACAAGGTATCTGTCAACTCTATTCATGAAAGCATGGAACAGACGAACGAAGCGATCGAACACCTGTCCGAAGAGAAAACGCTGCTTGCTCAAACCATACAAAAGCGGATAGAGGACAAGGTAAAGAATCAAGAGCGGATGGAAACCCTGCAATCAGAAATTATCGCAATTGGTGAAAAAATTCAGGGCCGAAATGAGATAAAAACCGGGAAGGAATTGAAGCTTGAAGGTTTGCAGGAAGAGGTTGGCACCCTTGAACGAGAGGTCTCCGGAATGGTGGATGCCATCTCCACTTATAATGAGAGCATCCGGATTTTGCAGGATGAATACTCTAAGCTGGAGATTCGGAAGACTAGGCTGACCACAGAATTGGAGGCACTACAAAACAGACTTTGGGATGAATATGAATTAACCTTCGGAACTGCGACAGAATATAAAAAGGAGATTCACAATGTTCGTCAGACCCAGGCACGGATTAACGAGCTGAAGGCCGCAATCCGAGAACTGGGTCCGGTGAACGTTTCAGCCATAGAGGATTATAGCAAGACAAAGGAGCGTTTTGAGTTCCTGTCAGGGCAAAAAGAGGATCTCATCAAATCTGAGGAGAGGCTGAATCGTGTTATCCGCGAAATGCTGTCAGTAATGAAAAAGCAGTTTATGGAGGAATTTGAAAAGATAAACAGGAATTTTAACCAGGTTTTCCGAGAACTTTTCGACGGCGGTAAAGCTGAGATGGTTTTGGAAAACCCGGAGGAAGTTCTCGAAAGCGGTATTGATATTATTGCGCAGCCCCCAGGGAAAAAGCTTCAGAATATGATGCTTCTTTCCGGTGGTGAAAGGGCTCTGACCGCGATTGCCATTCTGTTTGCAATACTGAAGCTACGCCCTGCGCCGTTTTGTATTCTTGATGAAATTGAGGCTGCGCTGGATGATTCGAATGTGTATAAATTTGCCGATTATATCCGTAAGTATACGAAAACGACTCAGTTTATTGTGATCACACACAGAAAAGGTACGATGGAAACCTCGGATGCACTGTATGGCGTTACGATGCAGGAATATGGTGTTTCCTCGGTTGTATCCCTGAAGCTTGGTGAGATGGATAAACAGAATGCAGGGTAGAAACCGGCTGCTATTTAGAAAATGAGGAGGATTCTGAATGGGATTTTTTAATAAACTAAAAAACGGGCTGAAGAAAACAAGGGATAACATTACCCAGCGGATTGATCAGATGCTGGTTTCGATGGGAAAAATCGATGAAGATCTGTTTGAGGAATTGGAAGAGATCCTAATCACCTCTGATGTGGGTGTGGATACGACGATGAGAATTATTGAGGATCTGAAGGCAAGCATTAAAAGGGAAAAGGTAACCAATGCAATGGAGGTCAAACGTCTTCTTAAGGAAGAGATCGCCAATCTGATGGGTTCAGATAAGGCCTCTTTAAAGCTGGATACAAAACCTTCGGTGATTGTGGTCATCGGCGTAAATGGTGTTGGCAAGACCACATCCATCGGAAAGATATGCCATGTTTTAAAGCAACAGGGCAAAAGGGTTTTGATGGCTGCAGGCGATACTTTTCGGGCCGCTGCCATCGACCAGCTTGAGATATGGGCTAAAAGAGCCGGTGTTGACATCATCCGTCATACCGAAGGTGCGGATCCCTCTGCAGTCATCTATGACGCAATAACCTCTGCCAAGGCCAGAAATTTTGATGTGATTGTCTGCGATACGGCAGGCAGGCTTCATACAAAGAAAAACCTGATGGAGGAGTTAAAAAAGATATTCAGGATCATTCAACGTGAATTACCGGGTGCTGATATTGAAACGCTGTTGGTGTTGGATGCAACAACAGGCCAGAATGCGGTTGCACAGGCGAAAAATTTCACCAAAGCTGCTGGTGTGTCCGGGCTGGTACTGACAAAGCTGGATGGAACAGCGAAAGGTGGCATTGTTGTATCCATCAAATCCGAGCTAAATATACCTGTTAAGTTCATTGGTGTTGGCGAGCAAATTGATGATCTACAGCCTTTTGATCCGAATGATTTTGTTGAAGCGCTTTTTTCTTAGGTAGAGACAGAGGACGGTTCTATGTCTTGAAAAATGAAAAAGTAATATAATAGTTTTGCTTTCAGGTTTATATAATTGGCAAGTAAGAAAGTTGACTTCTACAGGAATATATCAGGTTACGAAAAGAAGCGCTTTTTTTCAGATGTAAGCAAAGGGACTATAGAAAATAGGGACGGTAAGACACAGAACCGTCCCTTATTGGGTTACTGTTCAGAGGTATCTGATGAGAGATAGATGTGCATTAATAGGAAACATTAGCGTAATGCAGCTTAGAGATGTATAGTCAGAGCGAGGAAATGCAAGCCGACTGTATTTGATTATATGACCAAAAGTATTTGACAAATGGCGAGAAGTTTTATAAAATAGTAAAAATTTAACCGAGACCGGGTGAGATAGTATTGTAGTTGTAATAGCAAGCGGTAGCGAAAAGTCAAAATACCATGGTAACGGGGAGGAGAAAAAATGGCTATAATTTATCCAGATGTTTCAAGAACCTTCAGTGAATATTTACTACTTCCGAATCTGACAACAAAGGACTGTTTCCCTACGAATGTTAACCTCACGGTACCCGTCGTGAAGTATTCAAAAGGCACAAAAACTCCAATGAAACTTAATATACCCATTGTATCAGCAATCATGCAGTCTGTATCCAACGACACCCTTGCAATAGCCCTCGCAAAATGCGGAGGCCTGTCTTTTATTTATGGTTCCCAGCCCATTGAAAACCAGGCTGAAATGGTCAAAAAGGTCAAGAAGCATAAATCAGGCTTTGTCGTAAGCGATTCGAACGTATCGGTAGACCATACCCTGAAGGATGTTGTTGAGATCAAAGAAAGAACGGGTCATTCTACCATTGCAGTAACTGAGAATGGCACAGCAAACGGAAAGCTTCTGGGAATTGTAACGGGTCGTGATTATCGGCTTACCCGCGATTCCCTCGATAAAAAAGTTGCCGATTTTATGACTCCCTTCAGCAAATTAATTGTCGGACAGCTGGGCATAACCCTGAGTGAAGCCAATGACCTTATCTGGGAATATAAACTGAACAGCCTGCCCATTATAGACAAAGATCAAAACCTGCATTACCTTGTTTTCAGAAAAGACTACGATGACCATAAGCAAAACCCCGATCAGCTGATGGATCCCCAAAAGCGTCTGATGGTTGGAGCAGGTATCAATACCCGAGATTATTCTGAAAGAGTGCCATCTTTAATCGATGCTGAGGTTGATATCCTTTGTGTGGACTCATCCGATGGCTATACCGAATACCAAAGGGATACCATTGAGTATATCAAGACAAACTTCCCAGGTGTAAAGGTTGGTGGCGGTAATGTTGTTGACCGGGAGGGGTTTCTCTACCTTGTTGAATCAGGAGCGGATTTTGTAAAGGTGGGCATCGGCGGCGGTTCCATATGCATTACCAGAGAGCAGAAAGGGATTGGGCGCGGTCAGGCAAGTGCTGTAATTGAAGTTGCAAAAGCAAGGGATGAATACTGTGAAAAAACAGGGGTGTATATTCCCATCTGTTCAGACGGCGGAATTGTACACGATTACCATATCGTTCTGGCACTGGCAATGGGTGCAGACTTCGTCATGATGGGGCGCTATTTCGCTCGGTTCGATGAAAGCCCGAACAAAAAGGTGAAACGCGGAAACAGCTATGTGAAAGAATATTGGGGAGAGGGTTCAAATCGTGCAAGAAACTGGCAGCGTTATGATCTGGGAGAGAACAGTGCCCTGAAGTTTGAAGAGGGAGTGGACAGCTATGTCCCATATGCCGGAAAACTGAAGGACAATTTGGATGTTACCCTGTCAAAGATTCGCTCCACCATGTCCAGTTGTGGCGCCAAATCCATCAAACAACTGCAGGAGACCGCCAGAATTACGTTGGTTTCGTCCACCAGTCTCATCGAAGGCGGCGCACATGACGTTATCCTGAAAGAAAACGAATACTAATACTGTAATGTGCCAGAAAAAGAGCTTTCTGGTGCGGAACACGGGTTACAGGTCTATGTCGCATAACCATGGGGCCACCGTGTCAGTATCGAATCCATGTAAAGCAGCGAGCCACGATGGCCAGGGGATCCCAGCCTTCGTGGCTCGCTTTTGAAATAAACAATGATGTGTTTTTTTCAGATCACGCTGCCAGTTTCAGAATACTGAGCACATCAGCTCTTTTCAAAGGCACAAACTGACCAAGTGTGGATTTATCACCATTGGTTGCCTTGTCCGCCATTTCCTCCAGCCTGTCAAGTGGCACTTTCAATTCTGCCAGAGTAACAGGCATGCCGATTGAGCTGAAGAACCTTTCAAGTCGAGAAATCCCTTCCAGTGCGGTTTCTTCGGGTGAGAAGAAGTTTGGCTCCACGTCCCAAACACGGGTTGCAAATTGACAAAAACGTTTGATATCGTGTTTGTAAACATATTTCATCCACGCCGGAAAGACAACAGCAAGTCCTGCACCATGGGCAACATCATAGATGCCACTAAGTTCATGTTCTATGTTGTGGGAAGCCCAATCACCAACTCTTCCTGTATTCATCAAATTGTTGTGAGCCAAAGCACCGCCCCACATGATTTCAGCCCATGAATCGTAATTCTCGGGGTCCTTCAATACTTTTGGTATGTGGTGAATGATTGTTTTCATAGTGCTCTCGATCAACCGATCTGTCAGTTCTACATGCTGGGTATTGGTGAAGTAACGCTCCATCAGATGTGCTAAAATATCAGCAGCGCCACAGCCCACCTGATACTTAGGAAGTGTATACGCCAACTCTGGGCGCAGGATGGAGAACCTCGGATAAATGACATCTGAACTGTGTCCTCTTTTATACCAGCCATCTTCATTGGTGATGACACTGGAATTACTGGATTCACTACCCGCAGCAGGTATGGTCAGAACGGTTCCAACCGGGAGGGCCGATTCAGCAGTCGCTTTTCCTGAATAGATATCCCAGACATCACCGTCATACAAAACACCCATTGCGATTGCTTTGGAAGAATCAATTGTGCTGCCGCCGCCAACGGCCAGAATGAAATCAAGCTTTTCCTGTTTACAAAGCCGAATTCCTTCGTAAACCATGCTTAACCGGGGATTTGGCTTAACCCCCGATAACTCGACATAGCGGATACCAGCATTGTCAAGAGATTTGATGATACGATCATAAAGACCGGTTTTCTTGATGCTGCCACCACCATAATGCAGAAGTATGTTTTTGCTGTAATTGAGAATTTCCTCACCAACATTTTTCTCGGTTCCCCGTCCAAAGATGATCTTTGTCGGATTCAGGAAACTAAAATTATCCATTAATCGCTACCTCCAATGATTATTTTTCCATATCCTATATTATACCCATATATGAATCATTTTCACGGGAATACGATCTTTTCTGCATATTTTGCAACACTGTAACAAAACCAGTATCTATGCCAATTCATTCTGAACAGAACTATCAGTTAACAATACCGGCTGTATTATGACATATTCTAAAGCGAAGGAGCATGGCACGCTCATCGACTGAATGCATATTTCGTTTTGAAAGCGATCATACTGTAATAAGAGAGATTACAGGGAGGTTTTTGATTGGATTCGAAAGTGTATTTTGCAAGCCAGGCCGAGAAACAGGACAAAGAAACCCAAAAGGATAAAATGGATAATATCAAAGAAATGGGTACGATAGCTGTCCAGGAGAAGGGAAGAAATATCCATTGTCTAACCGTTATCGGTCAGATAGAAGGACATATGGTGCTGCCGCCACAGAACAAAACAACAAAATATGAACACGTTATTCCACAACTTGTAGCGATTGAAGAAGACAAAAACATTGGCGGTTTGCTGTTGGTTTTAAATACGGTGGGTGGAGATGTTGAAGCCGGACTTGCCATTGCTGAGATGATTGCCAGCATGTCGAAGCCAACTGTTTCGCTTGTTCTGGGAGGGGGACACAGCATTGGTGTTCCAATGGCTGTATCAACAAATTATTCCTTCATTGCACCATCCGCAACGATGACCATTCATCCGCTTCGGTTAAGTGGCATGATCATAGGGGTTCCACAGACATATGAGTATTTTGACAGAATGCAGGAACGGGTTGTTGAATTTGTATCCAAAAATTCTGGAATTAAAAAAGAAGCTTTTCGCAAGCTGATGCTTAAGACCGGTGAGCTGGCCAATGATGTGGGAACGGTTTTGTTTGGGCAGGAAGCCGTAGATTATGGGATCATCAATGAGGTAGGAGGGCTTGCCTATGCTCTGAAAAAGCTGGGTGAGAATATTGACTAGAAGGAGAAGGAAACTAAGGGGCGTGAACTGCAATGATTTATTCCATTGTTCCTTTTGATCAGATCCTGTTCGATCAACAAAGCAGTTCCGGTACACGAATGGAGGTTACCCTGGATGGAGAGCAGGTTGTATTGTTGCAGAATGATAACAATACCTATTCTGTTGAAAGGCTCATCTCAACAAATCCAAGAGCGTACCTGAAACCCGAGCTCATGCCAGGAACACTACTGATGACCATAACAGCGAAGGAGGAGACTCCAAGGGCCATATGGAAGATCATGAAGACCGATTAGCTACATCCGATAAAATAAAGATGGGCACAGCAGGGTTATTGGCTGGCTTTGTTAATGGTCTGCTAGGTTCGGGTGGCGGAGTGTTGATTGTATTATACTTAACCATCATTGCAGGTGCCGGGCGGAAAAAGGCACAGGCGACTGCCATTGCGGTAATCCTTCCGTTAACCGTTCTCAGCAGTATAATATACGCAAAAGGCGGTTATTTTGCATGGTCACATCTTTGGAAGGTTTCATTGGGTGGCGTTGCAGGAGCATTGCTTGGCGCTGTTCTTTTGAACAAATTGAAACCTAAGCTTCTGAAGAAGATGTTTGGTATTTTTCTGGTAATTATGGGGGTAAGAATGTTTTTCTAGGAGTCCGATCGGAACGTTGCGGGTGATGCTTTACCAGCGAACTCACAGACTAAGGAGGAAGTATGCTTGAAGTCCTTTTGGGGTTTATTTCCGGGGTCATCAGTGGTATGGGAATGGGGGGAGGAACTGTCCTTATACCCAGTTTGGTATTATTTGCCGGTATCGATCAAAAAATAGCGCAGGGTATAAACCTTCTTTATTTTATGCCATCTGCCGTGTCCGCATTGATTCTACATATCAAAAACAGGCATATTCAAAAAGTGTTTCTCTTTTTTCTGATTGGCGGAGGTCTGTTGGGGGCTGGGCTCGGATCATATTTGGCGGTAAGGTTTCCAAATGAGCTTTTGAAGAAAGTCTTTGCAGTGTTCCTGACCATCATGGGTATTTATGAAATCTTTAGCAAGGACAGTAAGGAAGATTGTAAAAAGACTAACAAAAATTGATCGTAAAGATTGTCCAAAGATTAACATACATGCTTGACATTTTTTATGAGAGGATTATAATTAAGAGAAAGTAAATTTGAGACCAATTGAAAACAGCCGGATGAAGATTGAGGGAGAGCGGCTCAAAGGCACACCGAAGGAGTAAATCTCTCAGGTTAACAAGACTTCAATCAGACGGAACTCTGGAGAGACCAGGCAATGGCGCCGAAGGGGCAAGTCCTGTGCAGAAGAAATAACTGCTTCATGTATTGGGCGTAACTCTCAGGCAAAAGGACAGAGAAGCTATCAAGATTTAGCTGAAAGGCTTG
>JAAYKJ010000036.1 GCA_012522505.1 Clostridiaceae bacterium | reverse complement strand
GAATACAACACCGTACAACAAAAATATTTTAATAATTTGACAAATTTTTTGCACAAAAAAAGCCCATTTTTCAATGGGTTCAGGCTTTTTGCTTTTTAATTTTTAGCAACTAACTGTCAAACTCCCGTTTAAAGCATGGCAGAACTTAACTGCCAATGCTAAGGTTACTGTTCAGGGCATCAAAAAACCTGTCATCTCTTGTGTAATCATTTTATATCCTGTAAAATGAAAATAGGTTTTACAAAGGATAATTGTCGATGCGCGGAGGACAAACATGAACTTCAAAAGTGCTCTTATAGCAATATGGGCTGTAATCATATTGTTGGTCATCCTGGTTCCGCTACCCGCTTTGTTGATGGACATGCTTCTGGTGATCAACCTGACTCTCTCGCTATTGATTCTTTTAAATGCGATCTATGCAAAGGACGCTTTGTCAATGTCTTCATATCCAACGCTCCTGTTGTTTACAACTCTGTTCAGGCTTTCGTTGAACGTGGCCTCTACGCGGCTGATTATTGGGCAGGGAGAAGCTGGTAAGGTGATCAGAAGCTTTGGGGAGTTTGTTGGTGGGAATAATATCGTTGTAGGTGCGATTATCTTTCTGATCATCATGATCGTTCAGTTTCTGGTAATCACCAAAGGAGCGGAACGTGTTTCCGAGGTAGCTGCACGCTTTACCCTTGATGCGATGCCTGGAAAACAGATGGCGATAGATGCTGATTTGAATACAGGCTTGATCAATGAATCCGAAGCAAGGATACGACGGAAAAAGATTCAGCAGGAAGCAGATTTTTATGGTTCCATGGATGGTGCCAGTAAGTTTGTTAAAAACGATGCCATTTTTGGCTTTATCGCAACCGCTTTGAATATTGTCGGCGGTTTTATCATGGGGATGATGGAAGGCGGCATGCCTGTTGAACAGGTGCTGAAACACTATACAATACTGACCATTGGCGATGGTCTTGTCAGCCAGGTGCCGTCTCTGTTGATCTCGATCGCTACCGGAATCATTGTAACAAGGGCCGCTACAGAAGATGATCTGGGAAATGAAATTATTTCTCAGCTGATTAATAGCCCAAAAGTAATGTATATTACCGCAGGCGCATGCTTTGTAATGACATTCATCATCGGACAGTTTTTCATGATCCTGGCCGCTATATTTTTAGTTATACTTGGTGTAAGGATGGCCAGGATGGAAGAAAAGGAGCAGAAAAAGGAGATCATCGATACGGAGGAACAACAGGTAGAAGAGATACGCAAACCCGAAAATGTTATTTCTCTGCTGCAGATTGATCCAATTGAACTTGAGTTTGGATATGGAATCATACCATTGGCGGACGTCAACCAGGGTGGGGATCTACTGGATAGAGTTGTTATGATCAGAAGACAGCTTGCATTGGAACTGGGGATGATTGTGCCCATCATCCGCCTTCGTGACAATATTCAGCTAAGTCCAAACCAATATGTTATAAAAATAAAAGGGGTGGAGGTTTCTCAGGGTGAATTGATGATGGATCATTATATGGCCATGAATCCAGGTACAGCTGATGATGAGATAGATGGTATCCCAACAACAGAACCTGCCTTTGGGCTACCAGCCCTCTGGATCAATGAGAGCCAGCGTGACCAGGCGGAAATGTTTGGGTATACCGTTGTTGATCCTCCGTCAATCATTGCCACACATATGACAGAAGTGATAAAAAGGCATGCCCACGAGCTGTTAGGCAGGCAAGATGTACAGACCCTGCTGGACAACGTGAAGACAACCTACCCAGCTGTTGTAGAGGAACTGGTTCCGAAACTGCTTACCTTGGGCGAGGTGCAGAAAGTATTGGGCAATCTGCTGAAGGAAGGAGTAAGCATACGGGATCTGGTGACCATATTGGAAACCCTTGCCGATTATGCTTCTGTAACCAGAGATGCTGACATGCTTACCGAATATGTTCGACAGGCTCTGGGAAGAGCGATAACAAGGTCATTTATTACCCAGGATAATTCGGATGTTATCACGCTGGACCCTCAGCTGGAGCAGATGATTATGGATTCGGTGCAGAAGACCGAAGCTGGCGCTTATTTGACCATCGAACCTTCTGTTACAAACAGAATTATTAATAATTTGACCAATCTTGTTGAGAAGCTGGTTAAATTGGGGAAACAACCGATAGTTCTCGCTTCCCCCTTTGTACGGCTATACTTTAAGCGTTTGACCGAACAATCCCTTCCGGGTTTGGTCGTTCTATCCTATAGCGAGTTGGAGCCGACAACAGAAGTGAGATCCATTGGTATGGTAAAAAGTTCGTGAGTCAAAAACATGGAAAGCTTCACCTGGCTGAAGATATGGCATAATTCAATAAGCGCTTGTGCGTGCGCCAAGACACGGGAGCTAATACGCCTTCATTGCGCGTTTGATTAAAATTACAACCTTTTGTGGAGGGAATATGCGAATTCGCCGTTATACGGGCAAAGATGCCCAGGAAGCAATGCTAAAAGTGAAGATGGATCTTGGAAGTGAAGCCATTATTCTAAGCACTCGAAAAGTCCGCAAAAAGGGGATCGCAGGTTTGTTCAGCAAACCCCTGACCGAAGTACTTGCGGCTATCGATGAGGACTACGGCAATAAAAAGGTGGTTACAGAACCGGTAAAAAAGCCCCGCACAGGGTTAACTACATACAACCGTACAGGAGAGCTGCAACCAGAAGATAACCGTGTGGAATCGCTGGAAAGCCGCATGAAGCAAATGGAAATAATGCTGGAAAGCATTTATAACAGCGTCGGAAAGGGTCAAAACAAAAACCCTGATACGCAAAAAAAAGAAGCAGAAAACAGGGAGGCTTATGAAGCTTCCGCAACTCATGCAGCGAAAGAGAATCGTACGGCATTCAGTAAACAGAAGATTGAGCAAGGGCAGGAAGCTGGAAAAAGGATAAATTCAAAGGACAGCGAAGCATTAGCACTCTTCCGGAGAAATCTGGCCGATAATGATATCGAGCCGCTGATCATTGATAAAATGGTTGATAAAATTACACAATTCGTTCAAAATCCCGAAAGTTACGAGGAAATAGCTCTGGTTGCTGAAAAGATACTCGTAAAGGTTCTTGGGCAGCCCCAGGGAATACAGTTCCGGGAAGACCAAAGGCCGACGGTTGTCCTCTTTATCGGACCAACTGGTGTTGGAAAAACAACTACGTTGGCAAAAATTGCAGCAGATTATTCTCTGAACCATCCTAAAAAGGTGGGGCTGATTACAGCAGATACCTATCGGATAGCAGCTGTGGAACAATTGAAAACCTACGCAGAAATTCTGAATATTCCCGTTTCAGTCATATATTCGCCACAGGAAGTTGAAGAAGCCATTTTGGAGCATGAAGACAAGGATTTAATTTTAATTGATACAGCGGGCCGTAGCCATAAAAACGCTGTCCAGTTTTCTGAGTTGAAGATGCTGGTCTCCGCCGCGAAAGCAGATGAGGTTTACCTTGTGCTGAACGCCAGCATGGGCAGGGCAGCTTGCAGAGATATTATTGCCCAGTATAGTTTTTTACAGAAATACAAGCTGTTGTTTACGAAGCTTGACGAAGCTGTAGTACCGGGAATGATTTTGAATGTAAGATATGCAACCGGCAGGCAGCTTTCCTATACCACTGCCGGGCAGAGTGTTCCGGATGATATTGAGATAGCAAATATTGAGGCGATTGTAAAAAATATGATTTATGGAAAAGAAACCGGGGGATAGGGGATTCGGAGCAAACAGAGCGCTTCACAGCTTTACCAGTATATTCATTCATCCATTGTTCTCATCTAGCGTTTTTCTGTGAAGAATACGATGAATTCACCGAAGAGGGAAGCTTATCTGCATCGAAATAATATTCGCAAATGAAAACAGATGCCACGGATGAGAGCAATAAACAACGTAAAAAAGATTGATCGGCGCAATAGCATTGTGTGCGAAACCGGAGGTCTTATATGAGTGATCAGGCCGAAAAACTAAGAAATATCGTTAATAATATGAGAATATCGGATAAAACCCTTGAACAAACAAAAAAAACCGGCTCTGCGAGAGTGATTACCATAACCAGCGGAAAAGGTGGTGTTGGTAAAACCAATATTACGGTAAATCTCGCGATTGCACTGAGCAAAATGGGGCTTCGGGTGGTCATACTGGATGTGGATTTCGGTTTGGCCAATATTGATGTGTTGATGGGGATGTCTACAAAGTATACCATGGTTGACCTGGTACGGGGAGAGCGCAATATATTTGAAGTATTAACCGATGGGCCAAACAATGTAAAGTTCCTTTCGGGAGGCTCTGGTGTAGAAGAATTGCTCCAGCTTGACAGGAGGCAGCTGGGGAACTTTATCAACAATATCAGCCTTTTGGACAAATTATACGATGTGATCTTGATCGATACAGGTGCAGGCCTGTCCAGAAATGTTATGAGCTTTATCCACGCCGCAGATGAGGTGGTTCTTATCACGACACCCGAGCCTACAGCCATTACGGATGCGTATGCCGTTGTCAAGATGATCTCCAGAAAAGACCGACATAAAGTGATAAAGATAATTGTTAATAAAGCAGAAACACCAAAAGAAGCTTATGATATATTATCTAAATTAATGCTGGTTTCTGAGCGATTTTTGGCTTTCAAACTACAAAAACTGGGGTATATATTATATGATGATTATGTTACAAAAGCCGTTAAGCAGCAGAAACCGTTCTATCTGAGCTATCCCAAATGCCATGCCACACAGCAAATTACAGAATTGGCTGTGAATCTTTTTGAAGGGAGCAAAGGCAGTGACAGTGTGGCCAGCAGAGGGATGAAGGGGTTTTTCAGCAGGCTGCTGAATGCATTTGGAGGCAGCTAGGATAGTTTCTTTACAGGGGCTTGGAAATGGAGCAAACAAAGTTTGCACCTTTAGTAAGCGGGTGGTTCGGAGCTGGAGCAAACAAAGTTTGCACCTTTAGTAGCGGGTGGTTCGGAGCTGGAGCAAACAAAGTTTGCACCTTTAGTAGCGGGTAGTTCGGAGTTGGAGCAAACAAGTTTGCACCTTTAGTAACAGGTTGCTCCTGTGTTGCGGTATAAGAAGGATATGGTATAATGGGGATGCGAAAAAGACAGACAAATTTCGAGCAAATCCTCACGGGGGTTAACATGTGGTATCGCCAAATAGGACTTGGAACAAAACTTGAACTGGAGATCGGCGATGAAGACAAAGAGAAGCTGATTCTTGTAAGTCAATATGAAACATACGATGAAAAAATCAACCTGATGGAAATCCTGGTTCCTTTTCATGAAGGAAGAATTTATCCAATCCATCCGGGAACGATCATGAGAGTTTTCTTCTCGAAAGGAAAAGATACATTTGCCTTTGAAGCTGAAGCAATCAACCGAGAAGTCCAAAATAATATAGCGATTCTTAGAATTACCCCGGTAACGCAAATTAAGAAAATTGAAAGAAGAGCCTTTTTCCGTATGAACTACGAACTTGAAGTTCGATATCGTATCTTAGATGCCTTGTCTGATGAAGAGGCTGGTGAAGAAGGAGTTTTTCTCAAGGGTCAGACACGTGATATCAGCGGAGGCGGATTTTGCATACTTACGGGTTGGGAATTTGAGATTGGAACAAGGATAGAAGCTTTTCTGAAGATAGAGACTGAAGTACATTGTATAGGTGCTGTTGTAAGATCGAAAAAGATAAGAGAAAAAGGGAAAATATTATATGATACGGGAATCGAGTTTAAAACCATTGAAAACAGAGATAGAGAAAGAATTATCAGCTTTATTTTTGAAACGCAGAGAGAACGACTTAAAAAAGGTTGGATGAGACGAGATGAAGAGCTATAATGACCAGATAAGGGTTTTAATTGTAGATGATTCGTTTTTTATGAGAAAAGTGTTACAGGACATCTTCAACGAAGATCCTGAAATAGAAGTGGTGGGAATAGCGAAAAATGGAGAAGAAGCCCTGGAGGTTGCCAGTAGGGTAAATCCTGATATTATCACAATGGATGTGGAGATGCCTGTAATGGATGGCCTGACTTGCCTGAAGCACTTAATGAAACAAAAGCCATATGCTGTTGTGATGATTAGTTCTGCAACAGAAGCTGGAGCAAAAGCAACCATCGAAGCTTTAAATGCCGGAGCTGTAGATTTTATTCAAAAACCAACCAACCTCTTTTTAATGTCTACAGAAGAGAAAAGAGCTGAGATTTTGCAGAAGGTTAAGATCGCAAAAAGGGCTGCACTCAAAAATTTACAGGAAAAAGCCGATATAATGAAAAAGAAATACATTGGAGAGAAAAAACAAACGATTGAGAAAATAATCGCCATTGGTACCTCAACTGGAGGACCCAGAGCGTTGCAGAATGTAATTCCTTTTCTCCCGAAAGATATTCCCGCGGTGGTTTTGGTGGTGCAGCATATGCCCCCCGGGTTTACCCGCTCACTGGCGCTTCGGCTGAATGAACTAAGTGAAATGCCGGTGAAGGAAGCAGAGGACGGAGATGTTCTGACAGCAGGGAATGTATACATTGCACCGGGAGACAGGCACATGTTACTGGAAAAGGGAGAGAACAACCTTGTACTTCGTCTTGATGACTCTGCTCCTGTCTCAGGGCTAAGGCCAAATTTTGATAAGACACTGTATTCCATGTCCGATCCTAATTTACCTGAGATCATTGCAGTGGTCATGACCGGAATGGGTAGTGATGGTGCAAAAGGGTTGGCTAAACTAAAGAAAAGAAAGGATATCTGCGTCATAGCGCAGGATGAAGATACATCTGTAGTGTATGGTATGCCCAGGGCGGTAACCGAAATTGGAATCGTTGACAGGGTTGTTCCTTTGCAGCAAATACCCGAAGCAATTCTTAACTGTATGGGGGTGCAGAAATAAATGGATATGAACCAATACCTCGATATTTTTGTCGAAGAATCCAAAGAACATTTACAAAGCCTGAATACTTCTTTGCTTGAACTGGAAAAGGAGCCAGGCAACACTTCCGTTATTAATGAAATATTCAGAGTAGCGCATACGCTGAAGGGAATGGCCAGTACAATGGGGTTTACCCATATGACTGCGTTAACTCATGATATGGAAGATGTATTGGATGGTGTGAGAAGCCATAGAATAAAAGTCAGCTCAGAGGTAGTAGATGTTCTGTTCCAGTGTCTTGATGCACTGGAGTCATATGTATCGGAAATCGTATCGTCTGGTCAGGAAGGGCAGGAAGAATATGGTGATATTATTGCAGCCCTCGCAAAGATTAACGGAAGTGGAGCAGAAAAGAGCTCTCAAAAGACGAAATCAGCGCAAGATTGGACGATAGGCGAAAATAGTGAAGAGGTATACAGTAATGGCCTCAGGTTGAAACTGAACATCTATGACAAGAACATCATTGAGAAGGCCCTTGAAACCTCCATGAATATATTGCAAATTCATGTCGAATTGGATAAGAAATGCCTGTTGAAAGCTGCACGGGCTTTTATCATTTTTCAGGCCCTTGATAGAAATGCAGAAATCATGAAATCCGAACCTTCTGTTGAAGATATTGAAGATGAAAAATTCGATTATTCTTTTACAGTTATGGTTATCACAAAACGCGACGCCGCATTTTTCCAAAAGGAACTGAACTCTATTGCTGAAGTCAGGAATGTTGAAACGACGAGTATAACGCATGAGCATATAGAGATGATTCAGGCAGACGAAGAAGGTATTGCTTCGACCATACAACATGGCAAGTCGGATTTGAAAGAAGCAGCAAACAAGTTTCAGAAGTTGGGCGATGGTAAAAAACATACAAACAAGACTGTCCGAGTGGATATCGACAGATTGGATGTATTGATGAACCTGGTCAGCGAACTGATCATCACAAAAACCAGATTGGCTGATTGCGGTTCCGGAGGAAAATCCAATGACTACAATCAGGCTGTCGAGAACCTGGAAAGAATTACAACAAACTTGCATGATGCTGTTATGAAAGTACGCATGGTACCGGTTGAAACTGTTTTCAGCCGTTTCCCGCGCATGGTCCGGGATATCTCCAAGGAACTGAAAAAAGATATCGTCCTTCATATGTCAGGTGAAGAGACAGAGCTTGACAGAACCGTTATCGATGAAATCGGGGAACCGCTGATCCATATAATCCGGAATTCTGCGGACCACGGTCTTGAAAAGCCTGAGAAGAGAAAGGAAAGAAGGAAGGAAGAAACCGGCAACATTTGGCTTCGGGCATATCAGGAAGGAAACAATGTTGTTATTGAGGTTGAAGACGACGGTCAGGGAATCGATATCGAGAAAGTCCGTAAAAAGATTGTTGGAAAAGGGCTGGAAAGTGAGGAAGCAGCGGCTGACTTAACCGAAAGAGAAATTATCCAGTATCTTTTCCAACCGAGTTTCTCAACCGCAGAAAAGGTAACCGACCTTTCGGGTCGCGGAGTTGGTTTGGATGTCGTGAAAACGAAGATTGAAGCGCTGGGGGGAACCATCGAACTGAATTCAACCTTTGGGATGGGCAGTAAAACCATAATCAGACTGCCGTTAACATTGGCAATCATTCAAGCACTTCTGGTGATGGTAGGCACTGAGAAATACGCTATCCCGCTAAGCTATATCCGGGAGATCACCGATATAAAAACTTCGGATATTCAATTTGTCCGCAAGCAAGAGGTCATCGTCCTTAGGGATATGCTTATTCCACTCGTTCGGTTGGATCAAGTTCTTGAAGTGTCTAAGGATGAATTGTCTGACACCAATAAACTACTTACCTGTGTCATTGTAAGAAAAGGAGACAAGCTTTATGGGCTTACAATTGATGCTTTGATCGGCCAGCAGGAAATCGTCATTAAATCCCTTGGAAAATTATTGGCTGATATCCGCTACATCGCAGGTGCTACAATACTTGGCGATGGAAATGTCGCATTGATCATCGATGTAAACTCAATTGTATAGTTACCCCGCAAATCCGCTGCGGTCTAAATGCAATAACGGTTCTGTCAGTCAAGGAGGGGTTGATGGATGAAAACTGAAAAAAAACAATATGTTGTTTTCCGGCTCGCCGATGAAGAGTATGGCGCAGACATCATTAAAGTGACAGTTATCGAAAGAATGATGTATATTACCAGAGTTCCCAAAACACCTGAGTATATCAAAGGCGTGATTAATCTGCGTGGCGATATTATTCCGGTTATGGACCTTCGGGCCAGACTTGGCCTGACAGAAAAGGAAGAGGATGATGAAACCCGGATTATCATTTTTGACATCAACAATGTTAGCTTCGGGGCTATTGTTGATTCAGTATCCGAGGTTCTACAGCTGGAGGAAACGAAGGTAGAAAGCACTGCGGGAATTATTAAAGACAAAACCAAGGATTTTATTTATGGGGTTGCAAAAGCAGAATCAAAATTGTTTACTCTGTTGAATCTGGAGAAATTGATTTCAGATCTGGTTCCGGAAATGTCATAATGTTTACTAACTGTTTTAACTGCCTTAAGGCCCCGGCTCGCTTTAATATTTATTCATACCGGTGTCCGCTAAAGAAACAAAATGTTATAGCAACCGGATTCCTCCAGAATTATACGATTGGTTAGGATTCTGATGAGACCATTTATGAAAGGTAAAAGATATGGATATTTCATCATTGAACGCTTATCATCTTGATGTCCTGAAGGAAGTTGGCAACATTGGAGCAGGAAACGCTGCAACGGCTCTTGCAAAACTGTTGGATAAAAAGGTGGATATGAAAGTTCCGCAAATAAAAATTATGGGCTTTTCTGAGATCAGCGAAGTTCTTGGAGGGGCTGAAACACCGGTTGTTGGAATTCTTCTCGGTGTACTTGGAGACATTACGGGCTATATCCTTTTTGTATTGGAACAGAATGCTGCCGCCAGTCTTGTCAATATTCTGATGGGGAAATCTGTTGATGAAAAGTTGGAATATAACGAAATTTCATTGTCGGCGTTAAAAGAAGTAGGGAATATCCTGACCGGAGCGTATCTATCTGCTCTTTCTGCACTGACCGGGCTACATATCAAGCCTGATATTCCTGCTCTTGCAATTGACATGGCGGGTGCGATTATAAGTGTTCCAGCTATAGAAGTTGGGAAAAATAGCGATTCCGTACTGTATATAAAAACTGAATTTGTTCAGGGTACGGACAGTGTGATAGGTGATTTCTTCCTTGTGCCCGACGCAGAAAGTTATTTCCGGTTACTGAATACATTAGGAGCATACTGATGACAGAAAATACAATCAAGGTGGGGATGGCTGACCTAAAGCATACACCGCATCCCGGTACTCTGGTAACATTAGGGCTAGGCTCATGTGTGGGTATCGCGCTCTATGATAGAAGAACGAAGATAATAGGACTTGCACATATCATGCTTCCTTGGTCACATCAAGCTAAAAACAATGCCAACAAGGCCAAGTTTGCCGACACTGGAATACGTTTGCTTCTGGAGAATATGATTGAGAGTGGTGCTTCCAAACGAAACATTACTGCAAAACTGGCGGGCGGTGCACAGATGTTCAGCTTTTCTTCGAATCTGGATACGCTCCGAATTGGGCAGAGAAATGTTGAAGCCGTGAAAGAAATCCTGCAAGGGTTAGGTATTCCAATAATATCTGAGGATACCGGAGGAAATTTCGGAAGGACGATTGAGTTCTATTCCAATGATGGGCGGTTAATGATAAAGACCATAGGACATGGGATTCATTACATATAAACTCGAATACTTTAACAGGGTTCCGGAGGGATTTTATGCGGTATCTTCAGAAACTGCCTTTAATGTTTGCACTGGCAGCCGCATTTCTTATAGGGATAATAGGATCTATACGTCAAAATTCGCAAAAGACAGTGCTAGCGCAGATGGTTATGGTGATGGTACTTTTCTTTTTCATCGGGCTATTCGCCAGAGCCACACTGTTGAACATTAAAGAACAGCATGAAAAAAGGGAAAAAGAGCAAGAAGAGATAGAAAAACAGCAGGAACTTGAACAGAATAAAGAATCGGAATCATTAGGAAAAAACATTGATTTTGCTGCAGGAGACATGGATGACGATGTTTTTGAACCGTTACCTGTAAGTGAATTTATTCAAAAGCAATTAAAGCGTGAATGATGTTTCATGCTCTGATCTTGTTGAAAAGCGTTGAAAAAGGTTGACATATGACATGGCTGCGATACAATGTAGATAGAAGGAAGCGAAACTGTGAAAATAACCAGAATGCAGTTTGATTGGTTTCCTCCTGACATTCCTTGTCCGATAGGCGGAGGGAATAAAAAACACAGGCCCACCTGCAAACAATCTGGTGCGTTTGTGTTAGCCAGTGAATGAATATTCTTACGAAAGATGAGCCATACAGGGCTGTCACATTCAGGCGGAATGGGGGGTAAATATGTCTGCTACCAATCTTCAAAGACAGCAGGAAATATGGAAAAAATATCATGAAACACGGGATCAGACGATTAAAGAGCAACTCATACTGGAATATGCAGATCTGATAAAGTATGTTGCCGGCAGGTTGAGTATATATTTTGGTTCTAACGTAGAATATGACGATTTGGTCGGCTATGGTGTATTTGGTTTGATTGACGCCATTGAAAAATTTGATATCAACAAAGGTGTTAAATTTGAAACCTATGCGTCTCTAAGAATACGGGGCTCGATTATCGACAGTATACGCGAATTGGATTGGGTACCACGGTCACTGCGGAAGAAAAGTAAGGATCTTGAAAGAGCCTATTCAGAACTTGAAAATGAACTTGGGCATGCAGCTACAGACGAACAGGTTGCTGGTAAAATGGGAATCTCAGTTGAGGAACTGAACAAGACACTTCGTGAAGTAAACATGTCAACCATGATCTCTTTGGAAGATTATCTGGAGCAAAATTATGAAATCGGGTTTGATATTCTTAATGATGATGAAGAACGAATCCCTGAAAAAAGAATAGAGCTAACAGAAATTAAGGATATTTTAACAGAGTCTATTGACAAGTTGCCTGAAAAGGAAAAACTGGTTGTAACGCTCTACTATTTTGAAGAATTGACACTGAAGGAAATCAGTGCAATCATGAAAGTATCTGAGTCCAGAGTTTCGCAATTGCATACAAAGGCGATACACCGTATGCGTTCAAAATTGGAAAGACAAAAGTATATTTTATTAGGATCTTAAGGTGGAATAATGGATAACTTAATTCGGAACACAACAAATGAAAAACCATTTGAGCTAACATACAGTACGGATGGGGTTTATTTGACTGTATGCAGGAACACCTATTCCGCTGTTAGTGAAATAGATGTAATTAATGAGATCCGGCGCAAAAAGATTCGAAACTTCAATGCTGCCATTATTGCGGATACAGTAAAGAAAGCTACGGGTCAACCAGTTAAAATAGCAGATAAGCAAGAGGAAGAGAAAATTGATGCTGTAATTGAGGTGACCACAAGCCCCGATAAAATGAAGGCGTACATTAAAATAAAAGCGCCTGAGGGTGGAGGAAAACCGGCGGGAATTCAGGAAATTGCCTGGCAGCTAAAACAAAGCGGGGTTATCTTCGGGATTAATGAAGAGGTTGTGCATACCCTTGTGAAG
>JAAYKJ010000258.1 GCA_012522505.1 Clostridiaceae bacterium | reverse complement strand
GCATAGACTATAACCGCAGTTAACAGTAGCTATGCCTGAAAACAGCCGGTTATTCCTGCAACATACGTAGTTACTGTTCAGAGGTATCTGATGAGAGATAGGATGTGAACAGTAACCTTACGTACGCAACGATTCGAAATATTTACACTGGAATATAGAAAACCTGAAAGCTTTATGGTAGAATGGTTGAAATGTTAGCGTATCATGAATTATATGAAATTTGGTCAGTCGATCCGCATAAACTATCACGAGTGATTCGAGTAAACAGCAAAACAGCCATAAGATCCATTGATATGAAAACGCTGTGTTTATTCTTTTCATAATTCAGGAAATGAGGGATATCATGCAAACGTGTGATGTGCTTGACATGATCGGAAACACCCGATTGATTTCGTTAAAAAAATCTACAGGCTTCAATATTTATGGAAAGGCCGAGTTCTTGAATACTGGTGGAAGTATCAAGGACAGAATCGCAAAATTCATGATTGAAGAAGCTGAACGTACTGGTGCTTTAAAAAAGGGAATGAAAATCATTGAGCCTACTTCTGGCAATACGGGAATTGGGATCGCCCTGGTCGGCGTTCAGAAGGGTTATGAGGTTATCATCGTGATGCCAGAGAATATGAGTGAGGAAAGAAAGAAGATTATTCATGCACTGGGGGCTAAGCTTGTTCTTACACCCGCTGATAAAAATGTGGATGGTTCCTTGCAGGAGGTAGAAAATAGAAGGCGTCAGGATCCTTCCCTATTTACACCAATGCAATTTGAGAACCCCAACAACCCCAAAATTCATTATCTTACTACCGCCAAAGAGTTATGGGAGCAAATGGATGGTCATGTAGATATCTTTGTTTCCGGTGTTGGAAGCGGCGGGACGATTCAGGGAATAGGCAAATTCCTTAAAGAGAAGAATCCAAATGTCCGGATCGTCGCTGCAGAGCCCAAAAATGCCTCTGCATTGCTGGGGCAGCACCCGGGATTTCATAAAATACAGGGAATTGGTGACGGCTTTATTCCCCCTGTTTTGGACACCTCATTAATCGATGAAGTTATCGAGGTAACTGATGATGATGCAATACAGACTGCCCAGGATCTTGCGCTAAAACAAGGCCTTCTGGTAGGGATCTCATCTGGCTGTAATGTCTGGGCTGCCATGCAGATAGCAGGAAGGTATGGCTCGGATATGAACATTGCTACGATTCTGTGCGACAGAGCCGAGAGATATTTTAGTACCGAATTGCTGTAGCTTTATACAATTACTCGCCTATCTGCTTGATTGATAACGGCAAAAACTCAGATGACTGAAGCCTTATCAACGGATGATGAACTGGTTGGAACTTAAATCCATCGTTTTTTCAAAAATCAGCGTAACTAGTAATCTGGAGGTCGATGATGGCAAAGTTGTATTTTCGATATTCAGCAATGAATGCAGGAAAAACAACGCAGTTATTGCAGGTAAAATATAATTATGAAGAACGCGGGCAAACGGTTGTTTTATTCAAGCCAGCAGTTGACAGCCGTGAAAATACCAGCAAGGTTCGCTCAAGAATCGGGCTCGAAGCCAATGCAACGTTAATCAATACCAGCACGAATCTTTTAGTAACCTTAACCCAGGAGCTGCAGGATCATCCCGTTCATTGCGTTCTTGTGGATGAGGCACAATTTCTTTCAGAGGAACAGGTCTTACAGCTATGTTCTATCGTTGATGATCTTGATGTACCGGTAATTGCCTACGGATTGCGGGCCGATTTCAGAGGAGAGCTATTTCCTGGTAGCAAAGTTCTCTTAGCCTTTTCCGACAGCATAGAAGAGATTAAAACAATTTGCTGGTGCGGAAAAAAAGCCATAATGAACACCCGACTGCTGAACGGCATACCGGTTTATGAAGGAGAACAAATACTGATAGGTGGAAACGAGAGCTATATCTCGCTATGCCGGAAGCATTGGCGTCAAGGAAAAACCTCTTCTGATGAGTAGAGGGGGCGAAGGTGAACCGGCAACGGATCGCCACCATGTTTTTCCAGGGTGAAGCATGCCTTTCCGTCTTCACATTCAAGCTCATAGTCTCCAATAAAGCCTGTTACATCAACCTTTCCGGATGCATCCGTAAAATACTCCCGTTGCCCGGACCACCATTCACCGCGGATAAGCTTCTCCAACTCCATATATACAGGTTTTAATGAGCCATCTTCGCGCATGAATCCTGCCGGAGCACCAAGCCAGCCACCGTCGACAAAAGACCAATAGGTTATCGACTCAATCATTGGATGTGCAAAGAGTGTTTTGTAATGGAGCAAAACTTCCCTGGCCTGTCTGTCTTCCCCTTCGGGTGTCGTAGGCCAGGAATCAACAATATAATCATTTAAATCAACAATTTCGGGGGGCATGATGTGCCCCGAAACAATCGTGTTTTCGGTAAAGTGTATGGGTAACCCAAAACGGGAAAAACGTTCAATAATTTCAAGCGTCTTTTCCACGCCCCAATACCCTTGATGCATATGAGATTGAATGCCTATTGCGTCAATGGGAATACCAGCTTCCAGACAACCTTCAATTAAGATATCATAGGATTCTGATGTTTCAAAGTCGTTGATCAAAAACACTGCGTCAGGATTTGCTTTCTTGGCTGCATGAAACACCTCGCGTACCAGGCGGATCCTTCCCAAATCCTTGCAAATACGGGTTATACCGTTATCATACTTGTTAAATATGGGCATAATAACAACTTCATTGATAACATCCCAAATGTCGATGATGCCGGAAAAGTCGGTCACCTCTCGACGGATACGGTTTAACTGCGCCTGCAGGATTTCGACATTCTTCATCTCCATCAGCCAGGACGCAGTCGCGGTATGCCAGCAAAGCGGATGTCCCTTTATCGTACAGCCCTTGCTCGCCAACCACTTGCCCGCTTTTTTCATTCGATGGGTATCTGGCTTTCCTTTTTGTGGCTCAAATCTTCCCCAATAAAATGGTAGTGTTGCAAAATTGAAAAGCCGCAAATACTTGTCTATGATATTCTCTGTGTACTCCTTTTTCTCTGCTTTCAGCTCATTATTTGCCAGCGGTACAACTTCAAACATAGCACTTCCGAATAAAAATCCATGTCTTACCTGTTTTACAGCTACCTTTCTGTTTCGAACCGGTATTCCATTCGAATCCAGTATTGTAAGTGTTCTTTCAGACATTCTGTGCCCATATTGGTTTTTCCCTTTGGCTTCCACTTTTCTTTACCTCCCCATTCCACAAAGAATTCAAATAATTTAATCCGGTACATTCACCCACAATCAAAAATTCAAATATAGTATCATAATGTTACCCTTTTATGATAGGATAAAACACAAATTCCATATTTCTTTTGCATTTCGGTATCTTCCGTATGCAAGATTTTCCGGTATCAATTTCTTGCAACTATTTTCCTGGCCTCACGGTGCCAAACCATTGAAACTCCTTGTCTTCAGATAGACGAGTTCTGTACTTCCATAGTCATTTCACTCTTAGCTTACATCATGTTTATTTTGCTTTCAGACAATACATTACTCGTGCTTTGCACGTTCTGTTTGTGTCGCGCCTTCTTCCGAACCTCATTCGCCTTGTGAGATGCGGTTTTCGTACATATTCTCCCTAAGCTGTTTCTAGATTCGTGTTAACTGGCGGAGAACTCTTTCTGGTCGAGTATCCCTATCTTACAAAAGGTCTCGGATGAGCCTCGCTTCAAATGTATCTTCATCTTACTGTTTTACAGTGTTTTCTTTCATGAATTTTATGAAAAGAGGATATACAGTCAGGCTTCATATGTGAAAACCTATTGTTCTCAAAAGAAATGGTTATCTATTCGCAGCTATACAAATTATGGCCCTTGTGAATAATCTTCATGATCAAACAAAATATAAAACAATAAGTTGATAAAATGTGCTTTCGGTTGCTCTGGTTAATAACATATGGGGGTGAACGTATTGTCGGATACCAGCAAGATAAAATAGACAAGATCGATGTTGGCGCTTTAGTGATGGCTGAAAAGACATTGGAAGAACAGATCATGAAAAAGCGTTGGTATAACCCTCTGCCTCAGGTCAAATATACTGAACGCCCGGATGTGGTGGCAGCACATTTGATGGAAGGACATATTGCGATCCTCGTGGATACTTCCCCCAGTGCCATGATTTTACCGGCTACACTGTTTCACTTTACACAGCATGCAGAGGATTATTACCAAAACATAACGGTTGGCACCCATATCCTCTTTAGAAAACCCATACCAGAAATCAGAGAGAATAAAAAGAAAGTTAAAAATTCACGGATATAGCCTAAAAAAAGCCCCCTCAAGTGAGGTGCCAAACCCACCTGAAGGGGCGATCGACTAATATACAGGGATAAGGCCGGGATGGCTGCCAGTTATGCATTTACCACCATTTTCTGTGACAATAAATGTATTTTCAACACCGACCATACCGATGTTCTCAACCCCCTTTTTGGGTTCCAGGGCGAAAACCATTCCTTCCTGAATCGGCGCTCTAAAACCTTGGGCAATAACGGGAAATTCATCGATCAATAAACCGATTCCATGACCTAAAAACTTAACACTTCTGCTTCCATAGCCCATAAAGTTCCTTAAAAAATCTGCATCAAGGCTGTTTAGAACTGTCTTGTAGATTTCCTCAGGCACTGCTCCAGGCTTCAACATTTCTGCAGCCGAATTCTGAATTGCAACGCATTTTTGATGTATCTTGATAATATCCTGAGGAAGTGCTTTCCCAAACATATAGGTCATGGTTTTGTCTGTATGGTACCCATCCACCCCGCATCCGATATCGATGAAAACCAAATCACCCTTGTTCAGTTTATTCTCGTGGCTTCCGAATGAGGGTGCTGCAGGGCCCATCCCGTAATTACCGCCCGGCCCGTTAAAAAACGAGGGATATATAGAGCTTTTTCCGAAACAGATATGTCCTAGCATCATCTCGGTATCAAACATCCCAAAACGGACTGTGCCATGATGGCCTTCCTCGATTAAAATGCTGTACAATTGTGTAGCAAGCTCGGCTTCACTCATTCCTTCCCGTAAAACATTGGGAACTCTCTCTTCAAGCACTTTTTGATGGATTCGACCAGATGCTTTCATCAATTCCAGCTCATACGGGCTTTTAATGGCTCTTACCGCTGCAATATAAGGCTCAACCGACTTATACGATTCAAATAAAAAGTATTTCTGTAACCGCTCCAGCATCGCCAGTGGAACCGTTTCTGTTTCCAGATACACCTGAGCTGGAAACCGGCCATAGCATTGCGCAGCATCCCGATAGTTTTCCATGGGCTTTATGTTTGGAAACAATGATTCATCCACAGCCCTCTCAAAGCTGCGCCTGACCCAGTATTGCGCATCTTGATCGCGGGAAATAAGCAGCATACCATCCTGCATCGTTCCGGTGAAATAATATTGATTAATCTTACTGAAAAACACAGCCAGTTTCCAATCCGGGTTTGTAGCGTCCATTTCGGATCTGAATCGTGCCATTCTGTTTTGCAATTCTGGTAAAGGTACTTTCTTGTTCATGGTTCAACTCCTAATCGTCTTACTGATAATTATTTACCAGTATAGCATGGCAGGTTTCTTTTGCCAATGCAAACGTACGTAAACGCATTGCAACCAATTATATGTACAAATTTCATAACAGGTGAATTGTAAAGTTTAAGTCTGTTGGACAAAGTAAAGTCTGTTTGTCAAAGTAATATCTACAAAAAAGAAGTTTGAATTAATAGCTTTTTCACGAATGACACTGTAAAATCTGTATGACAAGACT
>JAAYKJ010000257.1 GCA_012522505.1 Clostridiaceae bacterium | reverse complement strand
GTGCAAGACAATGATTTTTTGAAAGAAAATGGTAACCCTAATCCTGCAGTTCGGTTAGATTTTTCCAATACCTCCTTGGCATGAACTTCATCTGGGTCTTGGGGTTTTTACGCTCTTCTATGGCAATCGTATGAAAGAATTCCTTCCATAAAGCTACATATTCATCCTCAGATGATGTTCTATCGTCCGGGATCTTTGGGGCTTCGTCCGTCAGTACCATCTCCTGCCCGTTATATACCGCAGAGATATTTCTTTTTTTATCATGGATGATAAAAGGCTGAAAAGCGAGCCTCTCTGTGAAATGGGGTGCCACCAGTACCGTGATATTATAATCCGGCTCATATCCCGCGTAAAAAATACCTTTGGCTATCTCCTGAAACCGTAATAAACCAAGAAAACGGTGAACCTCTATCCCCACCTTTTTGTTCAGCTGCATGATTGCATTGATATTCGGATCCTGAATATAATTCTCGACCTTTGCACCAAGATTATAGCCCATTCTTAAAAAATGGAGTATCAAATCTGGTGCAGCTTCACTTTCGCTTAACCATGCACGGTAAATGATTTCCTGTGCATGCCTGGAAATTTTTACAGGAATTGAGGAATACACCCTTTGGAATTTTGCAGGATCGGTTTCCACAAAACGGGTTTCATCCAGAAAGGTAGGCCTGTAGGAACTACTCGCCCGTATGGATGTTCCGGGATCTTTATCATTATAGGCTTCAAATATACAGCTCAGCAAGCCTTCAAAGCTTCCGTCAAATAGATAAACCATCGCACTCCTCACATTAAGTGTTTTGCCTGAAATCCTCTTCAGCAATACGATTCTGTTCCAACTTCAACAGCATATTCTGTATGGGATTACCCCGGATTCCCATAAAACCGATATTCTTGCCCGTTGAACCAATAACGCGGTGGCAGGGTACGATAAGAGGCACAGGATTTTTCCGCATGATCTGACCCACAGCCTGCGCGGCTTTTTTGTTTCCTGCCCTTTCAGCCAGTTCTCCATAACTAATTGTACATCCAAAAGGTACTTCCAGCAGCGCTTGATAAACATTTATTGCGAATGAAGATCCTTCCAGCCTATACGGAATGTTGAAGCATTTTCTTTTACCAGCAAGGTATTCCTTGATCTGTTCTGCTGCTTCGATTGACACCCCGTTCTCCGGGAAAACTGCAAATTGATTCAGAACCTGCTTATCACTGCCCGGAAGGCATACTCTGATAACCTCTTTGTCGTTGGCCAGCACCTTATAGGTACCTGTTTCGGTTTGAATGGAGGTTTCATGCAAAATACGGTTTTCAAGTGTAAACCTAATTTTCGACCATTGTTCCAGCTTGGTTTCATATGGTATGGAAGCATTGGCCGGGCTTGTGGATGGCAACCTCAGGCCAAAAACAGGACGCTTCACAAAGGGCAAACCATTCGTTTGGAATTGTTTCCAGGCTGCCCCACCATTGCAAAAGACGTATCTGATATTCGGGAAAGCTTCCAATAATCCTGCAATATCATTGGATTCCTCCTTTCGAATGTTATTGTCAAGGCTCCCTTCCCTTTCACAGCTTTTGAACACATCCCACAAGGCAATACGGTTGCTATACAGAAACTGTATTCTTTTACCATAGTCCTGTTCCTGAGGTTTGTTAAAAATCGTATATATCAGAGGCCAGAAGAGGTTTCTTGGATGTGCGTAATATTGCTGCTGCCGCAGTGATTCTTCTCCAGGCATTGTGCCCAGGATTAAAACCCGGCTGTTCTGATCGACAACTGGCTTAAAGGATTTGATAACAACGGGCATGCTTTCAGTTTTATTCATTGCCTAAACCTTTCATCATCTGTTAAAATGGTTTCACCGATAATGGAAATTGTTACAGTTTAAATCTGTTAGTATTGGTTAAGACTACTTTCGATATGATTTATTTTATCATAAAGAATCCGGGCTGAAAACAGGTTCGCAGCCAGTAAAGGTTATCATTACATTTCATTCCTGTTACACCCTTTTTCAGCTCATTACCTGCCAGCCACGTTATTGAAGAAAGGGGG
>JAAYKJ010000256.1 GCA_012522505.1 Clostridiaceae bacterium | reverse complement strand
TATTTGTATACTCTTAAATTGTTGGGGTGTAGCCAAGCGGTAAGGCAACGGACTTTGACTCCGTCATTCGTTGGTTCGAATCCAGCCACCCCAGCCACTTTAAACTAATATGGGTCATTAGCTCAGTCGGCAGAGCACCTGACTTTTAATCAGGGTGTCCCGCGTTCGAGTCGCGGATGACCCACCATCTGAAAACAAGTAACCGCGCAGTTTTGCGCGGTTTTCTATTATATGAGTTTAAAAACTTTTAGCTCATCGTCGCCCAATCGCCGCCATAAATTTAAAGTGTTAATAGGCTGCATTTTTGTTAGCCCGGACTGAATACTGAAACTTTTATGGCAGAGAGGAGAATATAATGGGACAAATAATAAAGGTGTTTTCCGATGGTTCTTTTCTTGAATACGATCGAGGTAAATTTGACGATTGGTGTGTCTATTTTACAAACACTAATGGTCTTCGTAAGCCTCCTCGTGACGTTGATTATTTTGAGCAGCTTCTTCATCTCTCCCAAAAATATGGCGCTGAAGGCATATATAGTGATTATGTAAAAGTATATGAGCTAACTGGAAAACAGGTTTTAGAGAGTTCACTAAACAGTATCTCAATAATTTCAGAAAAATACCCCGAAGATGTAATTAGTGTTGATATTGTTTTCTCAATCCTATATATGGCCATGATTGCAGAAGAACAGAAACAGTACACAAGGCTGGGAAAGAGAATTAAGCGTTTGGGAATTCATATGCTTCTTATAGAAAAAAGCAGCGTTCATGAAGCAGCCAATTTCATGAAAGGTATGGGCTGGAGGGAAATAGCAGCTCTGTGTGAAAAAAGGGGATTTTAGGAAGGTTATATTGATGGGCAAGCATGAGATCGAATGTTGCTTTTCAAATATCGACGCGCAGATTCTCCAGATTACGGGATATTTGGCGTGAGGATTACTATTTTATTTGCGAACAGCTTAGAATACATATCGAAAACAGTCCAGACGGATATATTCATACATCAAACGGGAGGCATATACAGGTTAGAAGCAAAGATGCACGTGATAGATATGGGAAATACCATCCGATTTATTCTGCTTTGTACGGCCGTTATGTATCGAATAAGAATCATGCGTTCTATTTCCAAAAACAGTTCGTTTATGACATTAGAGAAATGGATAGATAGTGACGCTGTATTTTAAGACATATATAATAAAAAATACTATTGCTGTTGAACTTGCTATGTAGAAAAAACTATGGCATCTATATAGCAATAGGAGGTAATAGAACATGGATTCCAAAATAGGACCTTTTGTGAAATGGGCGGGCGGAAAAAACCAACTCATAGACAGATTAAAAGCTCGGTTACCTGAATCCTATGCAAGATATTATGAACCTTTCATTGGTGGAGGGGCGTTGTTTCTGGATTTGCAGCCCAATAGAGCTGTCATCAACGATAATAATGAACAACTTTTAAATATTTATAGGCAATTAAAAGCTGATGCAGAGGCAGTTATCGATGCTGTTAACATACTTGATGCAGAGCCATGTAACAAGGAACGATATTTAGCAATGCGTGAGTCTTATAACAATAAGATTGCTGCAAATGAGCTGGACGCTCAGTGTGCCGCACTTATGATATGGATTAATAAGCATTGTTTCAATGGGCTATATAGAGTTAACTCCAAAGGATTGTTTAATGTTCCATATAACAACAAAACTTGTGGTGTTTCAATTGATGCAGATAACCTGAGAAATATCGGTATCTTCTTTAGAAGCAATGATATTGATATCCGGCAGGGAGACTTTGAAGTTGCGTGCTCTGATGTATCGTCAGGGGATTTTGTTTATTTCGATTCCCCCTATATTCCAATAAGTGAAACAGCCAACTTTACAGATTATACAAAAGATGGCTTTTCATTGGAGGATCATAAACGTCTGGCCCGTTTATTTAGACATCTTGATTCCATTGGTGCCCAGATCATGTTGAGCAATCATAATGTTCCTCTTGTACATAGTCTTTACGAAGGTTATGAAATCGAAACCGTAGATGTAAGAAGAGCTATAAATAGAGATGCATCCAAACGTGTAGGTACAGAAGTTATTATTACAAATTATAGAGAGTGAGAGCACTAATGATAGAATTCATTAGGGGACGTGTGCCCCTAGCCTATAACACTGGAAATGAGATGTTAATTTTAGGAGATACTTTTTCTATCCTGAAAAAAATAACTCTGGAATCAGTTGATATGATTTTTGCCGATCCACCCTATTTTCTGAGTAATGGCGGCATTACTTGTCACGCAGGACAAATGGTGCCGGTTGATAAGGCTGACTGGGACAAGGTGTCATCCATCGAAGAAAAACATAAATTTAATAGGCGTTGGATTCGCCTTTGCAAGCAAGTTCTTGCTCCCAATGGAACAATATGGATAAGCGGAACTTTGCACAATATTTATAGTATTGGTTTGGCCCTTGAGCAAGAAGGATTTAAAATAATTAACAATATTACCTGGCAAAAAACAAATCCACCGCCTAATTTGGCCTGCCGCTGTTTTACCCATAGTACTGAGACCATTCTTTGGGCTCGAAAAAACGATAAAGAATCCAAACACCTTTTTCATTATAAGCTTATGAAAGCCCAAAATGGTGATAAGCAAATGAAGGATGTTTGGCCAGGTTCATTGACACCCGCCAAAGAGAAAGCTGAAGGAAAACATCCTACACAGAAGCCAACTTATATTCTTCAAAGAATAATCGAAGCGTCAACAAATGAAGGAGACCTGGTACTGGATCCTTTTTGCGGCAGTTCTACTACAGGTGTCGCTGCCAAAAGGC
>JAAYKJ010000035.1 GCA_012522505.1 Clostridiaceae bacterium | reverse complement strand
AGCATTTTTCATCAGTCGAATAATGTTAGGATACTCAATGCGAATTTCCTCAAGATCCTTATATTTTTGCTCGTTTACCTCTTCAAGGTTGTTGTAATGCAGCAACTCGGTCATTGCATCGGTTGTCAGGTACCATGTTTTTGGTATCTGGACAGATTCCAACAGAGGATGGTTTTTGCTCTCCTTTTCAAGCACCTTTTGTGCCAGAAAAAGCCCTGCGCTTTTACCACCTAGTCTGCCACGGCTTCCCAAAGGGTGAATAATCCGATTGCTGATTTCAAAAAAATCATTGTAAGAGATGAACTTTTTTGCGATATTGATAAACTCGGGCTTGTCTGAAAGGAGCTTACTGATAAGGCCTACCGTAAGCCATCTGCCCTTTGGTGAGAATAGCAGGTTGTCATCCTTTGATATGTTCCGAAATTTCCCCAACTCTTCTATAATATTACGAAGTGAAGAATTAATGCTCCCAAGAGATTTCACAAGGGAATGAGCACTCTCCTCCACAACCCACCGTTTGACCAGAGATGTCAACTCCTTGCCGCTGATGTGCTTTTCAGCGAGCTGGAAAGCCCTTGTACTGATGTTCGTAATGTCACCAATTGGCTCTGATTGGGATGGATAGTTGGAATAAACCGAGTCTAAGTTGTTTGGAAGTGGGGCATCGATAAAAACCGAGGAAGCTTCCTGGATACCTAGAATCATCATATGATTGACCAGCTTGCGGCATATGTGGAGCAAGATGCTGTGATCCGTATTCTGAAAGAAATCGACAATGACCTGCCATTCACCCCGGCCAGATTCACTGGACGTTTTGGCCTTAGACATTTCCCAGTCATTCACCACCGATTTCATTTGTCGGTATACAATCATCTGCCCAATGCGTTCTGCAACGGTTCGAATCAACTTATGTTCTTTCCCGAGGAAAAAACCCTCCGGTGTTATGGGAACTTCTCGGATATACACCACCTCGATGCTTCCGATGACTTTCCCTTCCGCCTTCAAAGCGCAGCTATCCGAAATAGGGGAGGAGATGAACCCTGGTGTCTGGTAACTGCAGTTGTTGTATACAATTTTCACACAACAAATATCAGGAAAGCGCCACCCTAAAGGCAGGATGTTGACAATGCCTGAAAAAATTTCAGAAATGGAGAGATGATCATTTGAGATCATCTCTTCCACCATGTATAAGCAATTCAGTTCCTTCTCACGCTCGCGCAAGTTGTCCAATAAACTATCGGATGTGCTCGGTTTATTATCCATATTGGGGCTCCCCGTTTATTGTTGAGCGATTGATTTACCAAAAGCAGGCCAGAAAGCAGCCTATACCAAGATTACACCCATCCCCGGCTCTTCACAGCCTGGGCTACACGGTTAATGGCGATCACATATGCTGCATCGCGCATGTTCAGGTTCTTGGTTTGGGCAAGCTCGTATACGGCCTTAAAGGCAGAGGTCATTTTTACATCAAGCTTCTGTAGCACTTCGTCTTTTTCCCAATAGAAGTTCATATTACACTGAACCTGTTCGAAGTAACTGCAAGTTACACCACCAGCATTGGCAAGGAAATCTGGAATTAGGAAAATGCCCCTATCCTGAATGACCTGGTCGGCATCGGGTGTTGTAGGCCCATTGGCAGCTTCAAGGATGACCTTAACCTGTTGGCTGATTTTATTGACATTTGCGATGGTGATCTGATTTTCCAACGCAGCCGGAATCAGAATATCAACATCCTGTTCTATCCACGCATCACCTGGCAGAACTTCACAGCCCAGTTCCTTAGCCTTTTCCTTGTTAATGGTTCCGTATGCATCTGTTATTTCGGTAAGGGCATTAATATCAAAACCATCTTTTCTGCGGAAGGTATAGGCTGTTTTATCAGCTTCATCCCAGCATGAAATGGCCATCACGCAACCGCCAAGCTGTTGATACAGACGAACGGCATATTGGGAAACATTGCCGAATCCCTGGAAACTTGCGGTTGTTTTTGTGATATCAATTCCTAAATTTTTCAGTGCTTCGCGTAAAACATAGATCACACCAAAACCAGTAGCTTCTTTTCTACCTAACGAACCACCCATTCCTACTGGCTTGCCGGTGATGAACCCTGGGTATTTAGCGCCGTGAATGGTTTCGTATTCATCCAGCATCCATAGCATATGCTTTGCACTTGACATGACATCGGGTGCGGGAACATCCTGACATGGACCAACATTACGTGCCAGCTGCCGGACATAGCCACGGCACAATTGTTCCTGTTCCCGTTCGGTTAAATTCCGCGGATCGCAGATGATACCGCCTTTGCCACCGCCCAAAGGAATGTCCACAACCGAACATTTCCAAGTCATCCACATCGATAGTGCGCGGATGGTGTCGATGGTTTCCTGCGGATGAAAACGAATGCCTCCCTTTGCGGGACCTCTTGCATCATTATGCTGCACACGGAAGCCTTTAAAAACCTTAACACTTCCATCGTCCATACGTACAGGAATCAGAAAATGATACTCACGCATAGGCTGACGCAGAAATTCACAAGCAGCCTTGTCCAGATTAAGCTTTGCGGCAACCTTGTCAAATTGCTCCTGAGCGATTTCATAGGGGTTATAAGTTGTGGTACTCATGATCAGACCTCCAATAATCTATTTCACAAGTAAGGGTAACCTTATTTGCAGACTAATTCAATCGCTTTCTGAAAGTTAATTTTCAGAAAGTTGCATTTGATAAAAAACAATAAGCGCTTGTTTGTCGGTGCGCTGATCGCGTTAAACCATTCACATTATAGCAATGTGATGGAAAGATGTCAATCGATGGATGACCCTCTGCTGAGGTGCAGAGAATGCAGGTTATGAGAAAGGTTCCACCATTCCATTCATCCAGCCGTCATGATTCCCACAGCACTTTTTTACCGGTTGATATTGCCAGAGCACCTGCATTTAGGATTTCAATTACATCCTCCTTTGACTCTATAAGGCCACCTGCTATCACGGGCATGTGGAGTTGTCGTGAGATACGACGAATGACCTTTGGCATGATACCGGGCATTACCTCAACCATATCTGGATGGGTGGATTGTGCTGTGCGAATAGAATTTTCGTATGAGAGACTGTCAATCAAAAATATTCGTTGGATGGTAAACATATTTTTGCTCATTGCATATCGGATACTGCTGTTTTTTGTACTGATAATGCCATGAGGCTGAATTACTTCGCAAATATAGTCCATGGCTCTGTTATCGCGCCCGATCCCATCCAAAAAATCGATATGAATGATAACGGATTTACCCGCATCTTTAATGCGGTCAACCATATTTTGAATGTTAAAAATGTCGGCTTGGAGTAGAAAAATGGTCGAAACAGGAGAAAGAACAGCCTCCTGGATATCCATTTCATTTCTGACAGCTGCTATTATCGGATTTTCCTCGATTCTCTGAAGCAATTTATTTTTCATTAAACTCTTAAACCCTACGATGCTTTCCGTTATTCTGCCTGCATATTTACTTTCAAGGTTTGTGCCGTTTCTTCATTCTTCAAAACAGATACAATTGCCAATGCGAAATCCAAAGCAGTGCCTGGTCCTTTGGATGTGATGAATTTGCCTGAAATGACCACGGGGCAATCCTTAATCGTAGCGCCATGCAGGTCTTTTTCAAAACCGGGGAAGCAAATGGCTTCATGGCCCTTCAAATAACCTCTTTTTCCCAAGACCATCGGTGCGGCGCAAATTGCGGCCATCCACTTGTTCTGCTCCACCCTTTCACCGATAGCCTTTTCCAGTATAGAGCTATTATACAGGCCTTCAGTGCCTGGCATTCCCCCGGGAAGGATGACCATGTCTGCATTGATTAAATCAGCGTCGTCGATGAGTTTATCTGCAATGACAGGAATACCATGAGAGCCTGTAACCGTTTTATTATCGGTAATTGAAACCGTGAAAACGTCTATATCTGCCCTGCGCAACACATCCACAACCGTTAACGCTTCTATCTCTTCAAACCCATCAGCCAGCATAACATAAACCATAATCTTTCACTCCTCAAAACAGAAAACAGGGTAAATACTTCAGAATGCTTCGTCTATCATGATAACCAAGCAGTTTGAATATAGCCTTCCGGACGAAAATACTTCAGCATGTTTCGTCTATCATGATTATTATCTGAATTTAGGATAATTATACCACGTTCTGATGGTACACTCAATCATACAAAGTTTTTTCATACTTTATTTTCCTTCACAATCTTGACGCAATTCGCTATTTGGATTATAATTGTATCATAATACAAAATAGTGTTTCATAATATGAAACAAAGGTGAGCGATGAGCATTCAAAATGTACAAACACTAGACAGAACACTGGATATTATTGAGCTGCTGGCCATATCCGCCCAGGGAATGGGAGTTACCGAGATAGGTCAGAAACTTGGTCTACATAAAAGTACTGTGCATCGGCTCATCAATGCGCTTGTTCATCGCGGATATATCGAAAAAGATCAAAAATCCGGTCTTTATAAAATTGGCTTAAAGTTTATAGAAATTAGCAGCCTTCATCTGCACCAGCTGGAGTTAAAGACCGAAGCAGCCCCTATTATGCGCCATCTGGCCGAAATGACCGGTCAGGTTACTCATCTTGCCATATTGGATAAAACAGAAGTCGTATATATAGAGAAGGTCGATGTTATACAAAGCTTACGGCTCTATTCACAGATCGGAAAAAGATTACCCGTGTATTGCTCGGCTTTGGGCAAAGTCTTATTGTCAGGCCAGAGTAAATCCCGTCAGAAGTATATTCTCCAAGGTATTAATTTCGAACCCTATACTGAAAATACAATAACGGATCAGGAAACATTTCTGTCCGAGTTGGAAAAAACAGAACAAAGAGGCTGGGCAGTTGACAATGAGGAGCATGAAAGTGGAATCCGATGCCTGGCAGCTCCGATAAAGGATTTTACCAGCAAGGTCATAGCTGCTCTTAGTATATCCGGAGACAAAAAATCGATATGCCCGAAGCGAGACATGGAATTGAGCGGTATGGTAGTTGAAGCTGCTGATGCGATATCAAAGAGGTTGGGTTTCCTTTAGTTGTGCCTGGTGCATTTTGTGCCAGCCAGGATGTTCAACCTTCTTACTTTATTTAATAGCATTTTTCAGAGGCATTGAAGCCTTCTGAATTATTTGCAAACTGACAAAACTCTTTGTGATCATTAACCAGGCTGTATTTGTCTTGGGGGTTAGCTGAATTTTACTGCTTCAAGAGTATGCATGGTCGGTAAAGCCAGCTCTTTTGCAAGACATGGCAGACATCGTTAAATGTTTACTGATATTGGATTTTTGAAACAATAATTATATTGAAAAGATGAGGTGATGGCTATGAAAAAAGAACAAGTTATTGCACGCATTCGACAGACGGGGCTGGTAGCCGTTGTCAGAGCAGAAAATGAGGATAGGGCTATCAGAATAACCGAAGCATGTCTTGAGGGAGGAGTACCTGCTATTGAGATTACCTTTACTGTGCCCGGTGCTCATAAGGTGATTGAGTCTCTCGCAAAACGCTTTTCCGATGAACAGATCATCCTTGGCGCCGGTACAGTTCTCGACCCCGAAACTGCAAGAATTGCTATTCTATCCGGGGCAAAATATGTGGTCAGTCCAAGCCTGAACATTGAAACCGTGAAGCTTTGCAACCGTTATCGAATAGCTTGTATGCCGGGTGCCATGACAATACGGGAAGTGATTGAATGCATGGAGGTTGGTGCGGATATCGTTAAGGTATTCCCGGGGGAACTGTTTGGCCCGAAAATAATTAAGGCGATTAAAGGGCCTGTACCGCAAGCTGAGTTGATGCCCACAGGTGGAGTTTCAGTAGAAAATGCTGCCGAATGGATAAAAGCCGGAGCAGTCGCGCTTGGTGCGGGAAGCAGCCTTACAGCCGGAGCAAAAACAGGGGATTATGCACGGATTACCGAGACGGCGAAAGTCTTTATCCGTAAAATCAAAGAAGCACGAGAATGATGTAAAGGAGTTGTCTTTCTATGGGGATTATAACAGTAAAACCTAAAAGCGAAGGGATGTATGATTGTATTTCTCTTGGTGAAATTATGTTAAGACTGGATCCGGGGGAAGGACGTATCCGTAACACACGAGCTTTCAATGCATGGGAAGGCGGAGGAGAATATAATGTTACCCGTGGCCTAAGGAAATGCTTTGGAATGGATGTGGCTGTAGTTACTGCTTTCGCGGACAATGATGTTGGACGCTTGCTGGAAGACTTCATTTTGCAGGGCGGTGTGGATACCCGTTTTATTCAATGGGTACCGTTTGATGGCATCGGAAGGGATACTCGAAATGGTTTGAATTTTACAGAGCGTGGTTTTGGTGTCCGCGGAGCGCTTGGTGTTTCAGACAGAGCGAATACGGCAGCCTCGCAGCTTAAAAAAGGAGATATAGATTGGGAATATATTTTTGGTAAGCTGGGGAGCAGATGGTTCCACACGGGAGGGATCTTTGCGGCTCTTTCCGAGACAACACCAGGGGTTGTTCTTGAAGCAGTTCAGGCTGCAAAAAAGTATGGAACAATTGTATCGTATGATCTGAATTACAGGCCTTCTTTATGGAAAAGCATAGGTGGCAAGGCAAAAGCCCAGGAAGTGAATCGAGAAATAGCGAAATATATTGATGTGATGATTGGGAATGAAGAAGATTTTACTGCTGCTTTGGGTTTCCAGGTTGAAGGGAATGATGAGAACTTAAAGGAATTGAATTTGGATGGCTATAAGAATATGATCAAAGAGGTTGTGAAAACCTATCCGAATTTTAAGGTCATTGCTACAACGTTGAGGACGGTTCATTCTGCTACGATTAACGACTGGAGCGCCATGTGTTGGGCTGGCGGAGAGATATACAAGGCAAATGCTTATGACCGTCTTGAAATTATGGATCGTGTCGGTGGTGGTGACAGTTTCGCTTCGGGCTTGATTTACGGGTTCATGACGACAGGCGACCCATTGAAGGCAGTCAATTATGGTGCTGCTCATGGTGCATTGGCGATGACGACACCTGGTGACACTTCTATGGCAAATGTTAGAGAAGTGGAAAAGTTGATGTCGGGTGGAAGTGCCAGAGTGGATAGATGATTATTCCATTTACATGGAAAAATATTCAGACCCAAAGCAAGCGAAAAGCATCGGTAGTACCGGTGCTTTTTATTTAATAATATTCAACCTTTATGCCGCACGTTTCCCTCATATTGTAAAAAATAAAGCCGTCCAATAAAAAGAAGCGTTCACTTAGGGATTGAATAAAAACTTAACTGAACAGCTTCAAGCGGGACAAAAAAGACCAGTCATAATCTAGCATGAATGCTTGAAGTGACTGGTTTTTTATAAAGATATTATTTTTGAGTTAGCGATTGATATTAATCTATATCAACCCTAAATACTTCTCAAAGAATATCATTAGTTTTTCGATAATTCCTTGCTTTTTCGCAGCTCTGCCTCCACCAAAGCGGGATACAGGTGGCATGATTTTATCAATGGCTGTACCAGTCGTTTTAAGCATTCCATCTCGGAAAGCATTATCGATGAATCGGCGGGTTTCTTCAGGCTTTAATTTCTCTTCTTCTATAATTGCTGTAATATCCGCTTCCTTACGCTCATGGAGGAATTT
>JAAYKJ010000255.1 GCA_012522505.1 Clostridiaceae bacterium | reverse complement strand
CAGCTGATTTCCGTTATGGTCATAGCTATATTCCGTTATTTCAGCTATCTCCGAGTCTCCCCGTGTTGTGATATACACTAAACGATTCTGTTCGTTATATGAATAGCTCTTGCTGATGGTTTCACTTGCGGATGAGATCAGTTCCATTGTCCTGTTCCCGGCCATATCATAGGTATATCCGGTTTCTCTTCCACTGGGTTCGCTTACCGTTAATAACCGGTTAAGCGCATCATAGGTATAGGATGTAGTCCCATTATCTACGCCATTGATTACTTCATGCTTACCTGTCTGGTTGTTGGCACTGTCATATGTGTAGGTATAGACATCCATGACGGTACCGTCCGCATATTTGTTTGTCAAGGTCCAAAGGGTATTGTCCGGATAATAGGTATATTCTTCCTTTACCCCGGAAGGATATGCTACGCTCTTTCGGCTGCCATTGTCATAGTAAGCAAAGGTGGTTCTGTTTTCTGAGATCTCTCCATCGATAACAGTCTTAAGCCTTCCCACCCGATCTGTTATTCTCGTTGTGATATTTCCCTCAGGGTCGGTTGTTTTTTCAGCAGTTTTTCCTGCTTCAACACCCTCAATTATATCATATTGATACCATACTGTTCCAATGTTGGGTACCGTGTTTGAGGTTACCCGGTTCAGTGCGTCATAGGTTCGGATGGTCGTTCCGGTGCTGTCGGTTATCGTAAGCTGAATCCCATTATCATCATAGGTATAGCTTATGGAACTGCCATCTGCCGCTTCTGTTCTTAACCTGCCATGACTATCATAAGCATAGTGGAAGGTTTCACCGTTCCTGTCGGTTCTATCTTTTAAGCTTCCGTCAGAATAGTAGATATAGCTTTCAACCTTCGCCAGGTCATAGGTATAGTTGCCGGGGGTTCCTGCTCTCCCGCCATGATCGATTCTTTTGGTTACGAGGTTTGCACAGTTGTATTCATAGGTGGTTGTGTGCCCTTTGCCGTTGGTCTGGGTCAGCATATTCCCATTACTGTCATAGGTATAAACTGTCTCTTCATTCTTTGCATTCACTACCTTCTCCAGACGGTTCATCTGATCATAATAGAAGGTGGTGGTGTTTAACCTGCCGTCTGTTTGAGTTTCCACATTTCCAACAGCATCATAGGTTTGTGTGGTCTCATGAAGCTCCGGATCAATGGTCTTGATTAGTCGATTGTTTCTATCGTACTCGTATTGGGTCAGGTTATTCAATGCATCAAAGGATTTCACCTGTGCATGGTTGTGGTTATACTCCAGCCTCTGAATACATTTGTTGTATGGATCCCATTTTTCTATGAGCCGATCCAGGGAATCATAGACACTGGTCCAGGTATTCTGCCGCCAGTCGGTTTCATGGGTCAGGTTTCCGTTTTCATCATAAGCGTACAGGGTTGTTTGCTCAGTGCCTGAAACCGTTATTTTCAGGGTTCTTATCCGGTTCAGGCTGTCATAGGTCTTCTCGGTGGTATTTCCATTTCCGTCGGTCTCAAACCTTACATTGCCGTTGAGATCATATTTTGCAGATGTCGTTATTCGTTCGGTACCATCCTGCTTTTGCCTGCTATGGCTTATCTGTCTGTTCTGATTGTCGTAGGTATATATATCCTGGGTTCCAAGACTGTTTTCCTGCAGCATCAGGTTTCCCAGTGCATCGTATTGGTACTGGAGAATACTTTCAGGAATACTACTATCACCGGGGCAGACTGTTCTTCGCAGTTGACCCAGGCTGTTGTATTCAAATATGGTTGTATTCTGGTTGCCATCCGTTTTTGTTTTCAGCCTGCCCAAATAATCATATGTATTGGTTTCCGTCATTTCTTTCGGACTGCTTTGGCTCTTTTGTATTTCGGTTTTTAAAAGGTTCCCGGCGTCATCGTATGTATAAGTTATGATATGACCCTTTGCATTCGTTTCGGTTGCTTTCCTGTTAAGGGCATCATAAGTG
>JAAYKJ010000254.1 GCA_012522505.1 Clostridiaceae bacterium | reverse complement strand
AGGGCTTACGGGTCTTTTCTTTGATAAATTCATTTCGCTATGCTATTTTGTATTCACCGATGGATGAAGGGAAAGAGCAAGTTTTCACAGATTGCTTCACTTGCTACCAAGCTTTTCCGATATACTACGGGTAGCGGAAAGAAGAACGGCCTTAACGCTCTCCATCTTTTCATCGGTCATTCTGCTGGTAGGGCCCGATACGCTGACGCAGGCCACTACTTTACCGGTATAATCCCTGATGGGAGCCGCGATGCATTTTGCTCCGATCTCACATTCCTCGTCATCTAAAGAATATCCCTGCTGTCGGATCTTATCCAGTTCCTCCAGCAGACCCTCCCTGGTTGTGATCGTTTTGCAGGTTAATGCCGAAAGGCCTTTTTCTCGGATTAGCCTATCCAGCTTATCCAAAGTATAGTTCAACAGTAACAGCTTGCCCACCCCTGTGGCATGCAGAGGAGCGGCCTTTCCGATTCTTTGCGTGGTCCGCAAAAGGTTGTCTGGGCCATCCACCGTATCGATGTAAATGACCGTCATGTTGTCCTCTATCGCAAGACATGCCGATTCCTGGCATTTTTCAGTCAGATCGATCAGATACGGCCGAACCGTATCGCGGATGGAAAACTGGGCATTGACGAGATCCCCGATCTGACAGAATTTCATGGACAGGCGGTATTTCATGGTTTCAGGATCCTGATTCACGTAGCTATATGCCATTAAGGTGTTAACGAACCGCAGAACCGTACTGGCTGGCAGGTCGAGCTTTTCGGATATGTCCGCAAGCCGCATGGGAGACCTGGCCTGCGCCATAATTTCAATGATCTGCAGCACCTTTTCCACCGATTGATTTTTTTTCGTTAGTTTCTCTTTCAAAGCGATCCTCCCAGTTTGATGAATATGCTGATAAAAGTGTACCAAAACCTGCGGGGTTATGCAATAGGGAAGTGAAATACAATTTCATTAAGTGGAATTGACAGGGTAGATCCTTCGGTGGTACAATGAAAAAGAAAATAATAAAATTGGATTTCACCTAGTGAAATTTCCGAAGGGGGCATTTATGAAAGTTGCAGAAGTAATCGTGAAAATCCTGGAAATCGAGGGTATCACCGATGCTTTCGGAATACCGGGTGCCGGAATTAATCCGGTTTACAAGTATCTTGGAGAGTCCAAACAGATCCGGCATTATACCATGCGGCACGAAGAAGCAGCCGTTCACGCCGCAGACGGGTACTACAGAGCAAGCGGAAAAATGGCGCTGGCCATATGTACATCAGGCCCAGGTGCAACCAATTTTGTAACGGGTATTTATACATCCAACATTGATTCCATACCATTGATCGCTATTACCGGACAGAATGTCACCTCACTGTTGGGAAAGGATGCATTCCAATGCGTGGACATCGCAGAAATATGCAAACCCATTGCAAAAGCAACCTGGTGCATCACCAGTCCTTCCGAAGCGCCGGCTGTTCTCCGTGAAGCGTTCCGCACCGCGAAATCCGGAAAACCGGGGCCTGTTGTGATCGATTTGCCTTTAGATGTTCAAATGGCGGAAATTGACTATGATCCTGAAAAGGATGCTTCTCTGCCCATTCCGGCAGTTGCTCCGGATCAAAAAGAGATTGAGCGGGCAATGGATCTGCTGGAACAGGCAAAAGCGCCCGTCATCATCCTGGGCGGCGGCGTTGTTCTTTCCGGTGCGGTAGAGGACTGTGTGGCCTTTGCGGAATATATGCAGATTCCCGTGATCACAACCTATATGGCCAAGGGCGCATTACCGGTGAACCATCCGCTGAATGTAGGATGTATGGGGATACAGGTAGGCGCTCCGCTGGGCAATAAGATATTCCTGGAATCCGATGTTGTGCTGGGGATAGGCTGCCGCTTTACCGACAGACACACGGGCGACATAAAGGTTTACGCCGGTGACAGAAAGTTCATTCACATCAATATCGAACCCAAAGAAATAAACAAGATCATCAAAGCGGAATTGGGCATTGTTTCCGATGCCAAACTGGCATTGGAAGCTCTTATGAAGACAGCTGCCGCCAGAGGGCCGAAGCGGGAAGCAAGCGAAAGGGTGAAGAAGCTTCCGGAATTAAGGCAGGCCTTGAAGAGAAAGACCGATTATGATTCGGTGCCCATCAAGCCCCATCGCATCTACCAGGAACTGAATAAAGCTTTCGGGGATGATACGATGTTTACGACGGGTTGCGGCCTGAACCAGATTTGGTCCGGCCAAATGCAGGAGATCAACAAACCCAGGATGTATTTGCCTTCCGGAGGCGCGGGAACACTGGGGTTTGACATCCCTGCCGCTTTTGGTGCAAAGATCGCAAAACCCGAAAACAAGGTAGTCGCTATGATGGGCGATTTCGGTTTTACTTTCATGGTGGAAGAGCTGGCTGTCTGCGCGGCGAACAAGGTTCCGGTGATTGTGGTCGTTCTGAACAACGCATACCTCAGCCTGATCCGGCAGAACCAGAAATACGCATATCAATATGAATATGCTGTCGCAATGAAGGAAAACCACACGCTGATCGACTATGTAAAGGTTGCGGAAGGTTTTGGTTGTGCAGCAGAAAGGGTTTTCAAACCGGAAGACATTCAGGCGGCTCTGAAACGTGCATCTGAATCCGATAAGCCTTATGTGATCGATATTATTACCGAAGAGCAAACAGACTGTTCGATGGGAGCCAACATCGCTGCCGTAAAGGAATTCATTTAAACGGAGGGTTGTGAAATGCAGGAATCCATGTATCAATACATGAAGGTGGGAACGATCCATTTCATGTCCTATCCCGCCACCATGAAAGGCGAAGGACCTATCCTTGAGACGGTTGAAAAAATCGCCGGGGATCCTTATTTTAATGCCATAGAGCTGACCTGGATAAAAGACGCGTCTGTTCGGAAAGCCGTAAAGAAAATACTGGATCAAAGCCATATGACCATTTCTTATGGCAGCCAGCCAAGGCATCTGACCACAGGCCTTAATATCAATGATCTGGATGAAGCCGGCCGGGAAAAAGCTTTGATATCCCTGAAGGAAGGCATTGATGAGGCTTATGAGCTGGGAGCCGTTGGTTTTGCTTTCTTAAGCGGAAAATACGAAGAAGCGACAAAAGAGCAATCCTACCAGGCCCTGGTGAAATCCACAAAAGAGCTGTGCCGCTATGCCGCATCGAAAGGCGATATGCGGGTTGCCTTGGAAGTTTTCGATTATGACATCGATAAAAAATCCATTATCGGGCCGGTGAACCTGGCAAAACGCTTTGCTGAAGAGATTCGGGCGGAGCATGACAACTTCGGCCTTCTGGTGGACTTAAGCCATCTGCCGCTGCTGAGGGAAACAGTTGAACAAGCTATCCTGCCGGTGAAGGATTACATAGTCCACGCCCATATCGGTAATGCTGTTGTGAAGGATCCCGCACTGCCGGCGTACGGTGACGCCCACCCCAGATTTGGGTTCCCAAACAGCGAAAACGATGTGGACCAGCTGGTTTCATTCTTAAGGGTATTGAAGGAGATCGGCTTCCTGAATGCAAAAAATCCCCCCATCGTAAGCTTTGAAGTGAAGCCCTGGGGAAATGAGGATCCCGATCTGGTTCTCGCCGGATGCAAAAGAGTGCTGAATGAAGCCTGGGCAAGGGTATAACAATCTCCCCTGTCTGGTTGAAGTTCATTGAAAACGGTTTTTGAATTCCGGGGAGGGAATCATTAACTTCCCCTGCCGGGGAAAATTTCTTTGAAACGGATTTGGGCATCCGACAGCAAGGGCAAAGCAAAAGCCCCTTGTGCATCGATCTTGTTCAGCCGGGTGGGGTTATGCTTCACCCGGCCCTAATCCAACTACGGGAACATCATCCGACAATGCCGATAACATTGACAAATGCCCGAAGGGAAGGTGATTGAATGAAAATAGTTGTTTTGGATGGATATACGCTGAACCCAGGCGACATAACCTGGAAAGGCCTCGAAGCGCTGGGCGAGCTGACGGTATATGACCGCACCGGGGAAAGCGAAATTCTTGAAAGGATTGGAGACGCCGAAATTGTTTTCACGAACAAAACGCCACTGAAAAGGGAAGCATTTTCAGCGCTGCCTCAGATAAAATATGTGGGTGTGCTGGCCACCGGTTATAATGTGGTGGATATAGCTGCGGCAAAGGAATACGGTGTAAAGGTGACCAATATTCCGACTTATGGAACGGCATCGGTTGCCCAGTATACTTTTGCGCTTCTGCTGGAGCTTTGCCATCATGTATGGGAGCACAGCGAAGCAGTACGCCGCGGAGAGTGGAACCGTTGCCCCGATTTTTGCTTTTGGAATTATCCGCTGGTAGAGCTGGCTGGAAAAACCATGGGCATTATCGGCTTTGGAAGGATTGGAAGGTCAGTAGCACAAATTGCGCAGGCGATGGGGATGCGGGTATTAGCCTATGACAGTTATCAGGACAAATCGCTGGAAAGTGAAACCCTAAGGTATGGCGAACTGGATGAGCTGCTTCGGAAATCCGATGTGATCAGCCTGCATTGCCCGTTGTTCGAAAGCACAAAGGGTATCATCAACAAAGACTCGATTGCTAAAATGAAGGACGGCGTGATGCTCATCAATACTTCCAGGGGCCCGCTGATCATCGAAGAAGACCTGGCCCGTGCGCTGAACAGCGGCAAAGTGGCCGGCGCGGCGGTGGATGTGGTTTCCACAGAGCCTATAACAACAGACAACCCGCTGCTTCAAGCAAAGAACTGCATCATCACCCCGCATATTGCCTGGGCACCGAAGGAATCCCGCGAAAGACTGATGAATATTGCGGTAGAGAACCTGGCTTCCTTTTTAAAGGGAGAACCGGTGAATGTGGTGAATCCGTAACAAAGTAAAACTGTGGACACCCCTTCATACTTATGAAGTGCGAAAGGAGTATGAAAATGAGCGAGATAAAGCAAAAATATTATGAAGAAGGAAGAGAACTATCCGTGCTGTACAGTGCCGATGTTGTAGTTGCAGGAGGCGGGTCAGCCGGTTTTGCGGCAGCATTGGCAGCAGCCCGCAACAACGCCAAAACCGTCATTATTGAGCGGGAATATGCGATGGGCGGCATCATGACAACCGGTCTGATGGCAAAGGTCGCTATAGAGCCATACATGGAAGGAATCCCTACCGAAGTGATGATGCGGCTGGGGAAAGATAAAATGGCCATTCCACCGTGTGCGTTCCCGCCCAAATGTCCGGTTACGGAAATGACCGAGGTTCCCGTAGACCCGGAAGCTACGAAAAAGCTGCTGGATGATATGCTTTTGGAAGAAAACGTGAAAATTTTATATGGCAGCATAGTTGCAGGTGTTATCAAAGAAGGCGGCACAATAAAGGGTGTTATTGTTGAAAGCAAAAACGGACGCCAGGTTATCGAAGGAAAGGTTTTCATCGATGCCACCGGGGACGGCGACCTTTCCGCACATGCCGGAGCCGAATACCAGATCGGCCGGGAAGAGGACGGAATGTGCTCGGCTTCAACACTGATGTTCCGCATTGGCAATGTGGACATTGAAGCTTTAATCCAACATCTTGAAAAGCATCCGGGCGATTTGATGCGGGGCGGAAGGAACATGACCCCGCAGCAGATTCGGGAATGTGTTTTCGGTAATCCTCCGCAGTATGCGCACATTGGAGGGTTTAACGAAACTATCCGCAGGGTAGCCACAGAGAGAAGCTTCAGTGAATGGGAATGGAGCGTTTTATCGTCCAGAAACGGCATTCTTGTAATGAATTTGCCCAATGCCAATCAGGTGCTTGTGAACACCAGCAGAATTCTGGGGAAAAACGCAATCGATGTCCACGACATCACCGATTCGATGCTGGAAGGGCGCAAACAATGCTGGTTCATCCATGAATTTTTGAAAAACTACGTTCCGGGTTTCGAAAACGCATTTCTGATGGATACGGCGTCCATTCTGGGCATTCGTGAAACAAGAAGGATTACCGGAGATTATATGCACACCACGGAGGACTTCCGAAAGAGGATCAAATTTGACGATGCCATTATGAAAAACACCGACAGCATAGAATTCCATAACCCCAAGGGCGAAGGAACCGCTTTCGAAAGGTACAAAGATGGCGAATACGAAGAAATTTCCTATCGTTCCATTTTGGTAAAGGGATTGACCAATGCCATGGTTATCGGAAGGTGCTTTTCCGCCGATCAGCTGGCTCTGTCCTGCAACAGGAGCATCGGCTTCTGCTTATCGATGGGACAAGCTGCCGGAACAGCGGCAGCCATGGCTGTAGACGGCGGCACAGATATCCGCAGCATATCGGTTATCGAATTACAGAAGAAGGTTTATCCGCAAAAATTCCAGTCATAATGCAGAGGGTGGAGCAGGGACTGCAATTTATTTACATTGCTGTCCCTGCTCCGTTTTATTATACTGGAATAGTACGGTTTTTCCTGATAAAGCTGAATGAAAAGTACTGTTTTACTATGTTGAAATAGACGATATGTGAAGCGCAGTTCACTGAAAAACTGCCGTTTATTCGCTTAAGACCTCAAAATTGCTCTGAGGCAGGAGCTTAGGGCATTAGATATGTATAGGAGCTTTTATTGGTGAAGATTCGCTCCGCACTCCAGGCTGCATCTTAGAGCATTTTGCATATAGGAACTGCTGATGGTAATTCGGGAGATGACGCATGTTTTACGCCATTATTTTCCTTATCATATTTTCCATCATTTTGCTGGTTACCGACTATAAAAACAAGTACAGCTGGCTGTTCTTCGTCATGGTAACAGGCATGGTGATCTCGCTGTTCTCCATTGTGATGCATATATCGGCCTTAGGAAACTATTATAGCCTGGGAAGCATCTTTAAACTGGATTACCGTATTTACCAGTTCATGGCAAAGCAGTTTAAAATACCGTTGTCCACCAATGCCAGGCTAATGAATGCGGGTATTGTGCTGTATTTATTGTCGGTTCCTCTGTTCGTATATGAATTCCGCAAGAACATTTCAAATGACACCATTTTTTATGAGAAAAATGTGGTCAAGCTTCTTTTTCTGGTGCTGTTGCCTGTTTTTTATCTCTGGTTTTATGATCCGGTCGAAGCTTTGGATTTTTATTTGCTGTACCACAGCAACACCCGTTCGGCGTTTTTAACAGGAGTTATTACCGTGATTCACGGGTTTAACAAGGTATGGGTGTTTCTCTATTTATTTTATCCAGTTCTCATTTTATACAGGCAGCTGAGAGAGACCCCTGTTATGTTTGTTAAAAAGCAAATTTTTTCCCTTGCGATTTGCCTGGGTGTAATGAACACCCTGTTTTACTGGATTTTTTTCACAGGGCCGTTTATGATGTCAACCACCAAGGTGTTCACATCGGGGTTTTGGATATTTGAAAACATTCAAACGGTTTCGCACCGTTATTTTATGCGCATTCCCCTGATCACGCTGGTGGTTTTGCAGTTTATGCTTGTTATCCTGCTGAACTTCCGGATGGGCAGCCTGATACATCTGTTTACCGACAAAAAGATTCAAAAGAATCTAACCCGCATCAATGAGGTGTTAAGCGATACCTTCCATACCCATAAAAACACTCTGTTCAGCATTAACATTCTGGCAAAACAGGCCCTGGATTCACCTGACGGTATGGCGCGAGAGGAAACGCTGAATAAAATTCAGCAAATAACCTCCGTCTCCCTGTACAGAACCTCCGAAATGCTGGACTCACTTCGGGAAATAAGGTACCGGTTCATAAAGAACAGAGTGAATGACGTCATCGATGAAGCCTTAAAAAAGGTCAACATCCCGTCGAACATCCGGATCATATGGAACAGGGATGAAGAATCGGACAAGTATATATGCAAGTTTGATTTTTATCATATAAGCAAGGTTCTGGTTAACATACTGAACAACTCCATAGAAGCTATTCAGCATGCCGATCGGGAACAAGGCCTGATAGAAATTATGGTAACGGTTCAGTTTCAATGGGTCATGATCATGGTGAAGGATAATGGAATCGGTATAAAAAAGGTAGAGCCGAAAAAGCTGTTTTCACCCTGGCATTCCGGGAGAGAGGGATTCAATAACTGGGGACTGGGGCTGTCCTATGTATATAAGGTTGTGAAAGCCCATTTGGGTTTTGTACGGATTGATAGCAAATACAATGAGTACACCCTGCTGCAGATTTTACTTCCAAGACCGAAATAGGGAAGGGAAAGCAGTACACCCCATTATCTCGGTTTATCAAAAAGGAGGGAGCAAATGCCTATTATTAAAGTTTTTATTGCGGATGATGCGCCTGAAATCAGATCATATTTTCAGATGATCATGAAAAATGAACCGGATATGGAGGTTGTGGGAACCGCGTCCAGCGGGAAGGAAGCGGTAGAAAAGGTCATGAAGCTGTGCCCGGATATTGTTTTAATGGACATCCAGATGGAAAACCGAATGGCGGGAATTGAAGCCATTGAGCAAATAAGGGAAATTAACCCCAATATCAAATCGATCGTCCTGACCATTCACGAAAAGGATGATTTTCTGTTCAAAGCGTATGCGGCGGGTGCGGCGGATTATATTATCAAGACAAGATCGGTGGTGGATATCATCAATTCCATCCGCAATGTCATGGCAAACAGACTGATGTTGCGGCCTGAAGTTGCCAACAAACTCATGGGTGAGTACAGGCGGATCAAGGAAGAGCAGGGAAAAATGAAGGGAACGCTGAAGGTGATGACAAAGCTGACCAACACCGAGTTTGAAATTCTGAAGCTGGTCTTTAACGGCTATTCATATAAAACTATTGCCCAGCAAAGGTTTGTGGAAGAGACAACCATCCGTTCTCAGGTTTATTGGATATTGAAGAAGTTTGGCATGCAAAAGATGAAAGATGTCATCCACCTGTTAATAGAGTTGAACATATTCGATATTTATGACCTGTAAAAGGCAGGTTGCAGTCTGCGAGCAGATACATATACATTATGTAAACCTTTCAACAAACAGCGAAATACATAGCTCATCAGGTCGAAATGTTGAGATTTTTTCATATTTTGCGAAATTGTCACTCCATATACAATATAGACAGGGGGTAAGTCAACCCTGAAATCAGTCTGAAAGATGGAGGTTGGTAAAATGAAAGT
>JAAYKJ010000005.1 GCA_012522505.1 Clostridiaceae bacterium | reverse complement strand
CCTTTTGGTAGTGAGGATATGAATATCAACAGCGCTTAATAATCTGACTATAAATATTTCCTTTACATGTTACATACATTTTTCATTGTAGTCAAGATCCGATGTATATCAATGAAAATGCAGATTTAGGATAGTTACGAAGCAGCATTCCGTTAATGTTTCCCACTATTTCACAGCTATATCTCAAGTATATTGGGTGTGAACAGTAACTTGGGATATCCTGTGCAGAAATTATTCACTGTCAATGTGAAGCTTTAAATGATATAATATGGGTGCTATGAAACGGAAGAATGGAGGAATTTTGATGGATATGGTTCAGGCGGCTTCAATCGCTAAAAAAGCATCGATACTACTGGCTTCAGAGCAAAAGGACTCGAAAAATCTTGCTCTGCGCTTGATTGCCGAAAAGCTTCTGGAAAAGAAGGATGAAATCATTCGTAAAAACCAAGAGGATATTGAAAGAAGTAAAAAAGAGAATTTACCAGCACCGCTTTTAAAGAGACTGAAATTTGATGAGAAAAAGCTTGCTGATGTTATAGAAGGCATTTATAGTTTGATCAGCTTACCTGAACCGGTTGGTAAAAAGCTACTGGCCACCGAACTGGATGAAGGCCTGCGGCTATATAAGATTAGCTGCCCAATTGGAGTGATTGGTATTATTTTTGAGTCGAGGCCCGACGCCCTGGTTCAGATCTCCACCTTGTGCCTGAAAAGCGGAAATGCTGTTCTTCTAAAGGGGGGCAGTGAGGCCATGGAAACAAACCGCATATTGACAGAAGTCATCCGCAGTGCCACCGATGAAGCCGGTATCCATTCGGGGTGGATTCATCTGCTGGAAACCCGTGACGATGTTAATCATATGCTGAAGCTGGACGATACGATTGATCTGATCATACCCCGGGGTTCCAATGATTTCGTGCGTTATATCATGGATAATTCGCGGATACCTGTGCTTGGGCATGCTGATGGAATATGCCACTGTTATGTAGACAAAGAGGCGGACATCGCTATGGCAGTTGATATTGTTCATGATTCTAAGGTACAATACGTTGCTGTATGCAATGCCACCGAAACCCTTCTTGTTCACAGTGACATTGCGCAGGTTTTTTTGCCTGCCTTAAAGCAAAAAACCGATGCAAGTGCCGTGGAGCTTCGCGGCTGTGAACGAACACAGGCTGTAATTCCCGTCCAACCCGCAACAGATAAAGACTGGAAGGAAGAATACCTTGACTATATCCTTTCTGTAAAGGTTGTCGATTCCCTTGAGGAAGCCATTGAACATATCAATCATTATGGCTCAGGGCATACCGACAGCATTATTACCAAGAACCAGAACAATGCAGAAAAGTTTATGGATATGGTGGATTCCGGGAATGTTTTCTGGAACTGTTCCACAAGGTTCAGCGATGGGTTCAAATATGGTTTTGGTGCCGAGGTGGGAATCAGCACGAACAAAATTCACGCACGTGGGCCCATGGGGCTTGAAGGGCTGTTGAGCTATAAGTATAAGCTAATCGGAAATGGGCATATTGTCTCCGACTATGCTGCAAATCTGCGCTCCTTCAATCACAAACCCATTGATGAATAGCCTTAAGCATAAGACTGCGTTTAGGGCTATCATGCATCAATATCCCCGGGTTAACCTGAACAGAAGCACAAAGCATACCGGTATCAGCACAAAGGAAACCATCGTGAGAAGGAAGAGCAAATTTTCGCTTAGGTGTTGACCGTAGTGTAACAGAAAAACAGCGGACAGATTCATCCCCGCATGTATTAGCATGGGAAGCAGCAACGAACCGGACCAAATCAGGGATATTCCCATCAGGATTCCGGCCAGAAAAGCGTAAGAACCCTGGATGATGTTCAAATGGGCCAAACCGAATAGAAGGGCCTGAAGGATTAGGGCAATGGGAAGAGGTATATTCTTTCTTAGTTGATGAAAAATCAGCCCACGGAAAATAATTTCTTCCATCAGCGGAGCGAGCAAACCAATGGCAAGAATTTGCAAAATAAAGCTTTGATCTGTCATCAATGAATCTGTCATCTGTTCATACTCCTGAAAGATGTCCGGAGCAATACCGGTTCTTTCTACAAGCCCCACGATATAGCCAATTGGTAGCTGTAAAGCAACACCAGTAAGAAAACAGATTCCAGAAGGTAACCATGACGTTTTATGAATGGATAACCTTTCAAAAAAACGCCTTTTAAATATAATGTGAGCCAGCCATGCAATTCCAAAAGTAAGTATAGATGCTGTGATTAAAACAGGCATCAGGATTTTATTCAGAATGCTATTGATATCTAACGCTGTGGAAGAAGCTAAGCCCAGAATTTTTTTAAACTCAACCAGGAAGATATATAGAAGTATAAAGAATATTGCAACAGTAACCTGTAATACAGCATTTAAGAATGAAAACCCGCTGCAGTAGAAAAAGACTTTGAAAAATTTTTTCATTGGGTAACCTCACTTCACCATACAATAGGAACTATCATACTTTCATCCGCCCTGACGGTCGGAAAGCCGGAACATGATAATTCCTGTCTTCCATGATACCAGAACAGATAAATAGAAACAATGGACGCTAACATACTAAAAAACCAACTGGCATGAAAGCCACCCGTTAATAAAGCCAGGTCTTTCACTTATTTGTCAGTACCTGTTGAGCGATTACAGGGAAATTTATTGGGTGATAATTTTTTTAGACAAATCCCGCTTTAGCAACAGGATATAATGGTACTGTGATTCCCAGAGTTTGCGGCGAACGGTAATACTTCTTCGCATTTTATTCTGGAAGCCACATCCTGAAAAATATTCTCATCCTGCTTTGGTAAGGGGAGGTATAAAAGGGGATAGCCATGCATATAGGTGGATAATGGAGATACTATGGCTTTTTCATTGAAGACTTTGCTGCGGTTGAGGTGGATGTATGATTCTGTACATTGATGTGTTGTTTCTTGAAAATGTAATTGTCAATTATGGTATTCTACAGATCACCGAAAAATTGTCAGGTTGTTATTCCTCGGGTATACGAAAATTTATTTCTGCAATCATTGGCGCTGTTTATCTGGTTATCATGCTCCTGTGCCCTGCCATAAGAACGATGTATACGGTTGCAGGAAAGCTGCTCCTCTCTGTTCTGATGATAGCTGTAGCATTTCCTTTCAGGGAAATGAAGAGTGCACTAAAAGCATTACTATCCTTCTACATTTCTTCCTTCATCTTTGCCGGGGCGGGATATGCGCTGATGAGCCTGACCAATCAGGGAATTTACTTTAAAAACGGTGAATTCTATAACCAAATGAAAAGTGATACCTTGTTATTGGTTTTAACGCTGATATTTGGTTTTTTAATGGTGCGCGCATTTACAGATATTTTCAGAAGACGGGTGGAGAACGAATCATATATCGTAAAAGCATACATTCATTTAGGGGAAAGAATGGTATGTCTCCAGGCTTTAATCGATACCGGCAATTCCCTGATGGACCCGGTAACTCAGTATCCGGTTATGATTGCAGAGTTGGACGGAGTTAAGGAGCTGCTTCCGGCAGGGATGACCGAATGGCTGAAAAACTGGTCCCAAAGCCAGAATACCATCGGTGGATTGGATGAGAATTCAGAATGGCAGAAAAGAATCCGGCTAATTCCTTTCCACGCTATTGGGACAGATAACGGAATGCTACCGGGTTTCAAGCCGGACAGTGTATGCGTTGAAAAGGAGGAGTATCATTACGAACGGACACAGGTGGTTGTGTGTATTTGTCAGAACAGACTTTCAACAAAGAATCAATACAAAGCGATTATCAGCCCAGAGATGGTTTCTGCATAATCCGCATCAAGCGGCTGTATCATCCGGGGTGTGTATTGTCATGGCGTGATGAACAGCGTCGATATTGCACAAGCTCTGTTGCTAAATAAAAGAAGCATGTAAAATGCCATAACAGGATGTTACTGTCTCAGGTTGTGGATAGTATGAGAAAAACGATAAGGAAGGGATGAAGTATGAAAGAAATGCTCAGAGTAATAAAAGACTGGATAAAAAAGATAACAATAAGGTTTGGCCTTAAAGATATTCACTATGTCGGGGGTAGTGAAGCATTGCCACCCCCCTTAACAAATGAGGAAGAAGCGGCTCTGTTGGATAAGCTGCCGCAGAAGGAGTTAACCGTGAAGAAAACCCTGATCGAGCGCAATCTTAGGCTGGTGGTCTATATTGCACGAAAATTTGAGAACACAGGGATGGATATCGAGGACTTAACATCCATCGGTACGATAGGTCTGATCAAAGCCATTAATACCTATAACCCGTCCCGCAACATCAAGCTGGCTACATATGCATCCCGCTGCATCGAAAATGAGATTCTGATGTTTCTTCGGAAAAACAGTAGGTTGCGATCCGAAGTCTCAATTGATGAACCATTGAATGTAGACTGGGATGGAAATGAGCTTCTCCTGTCCGATATTCTTGGAACCGAAGGAGATTTGATCCAGAAAAATCTGGACGATGAAATAGATAAGGAATTATTGGTTACTGCCATGACCAAACTAACCCGGAGAGAAAAAAGAATCATGGAAATGCGTTTTGGGCTGAACAATCAAAGTGAAAAAACCCAAAAGGAAGTGGCCGATATGTTGGGGATTTCACAGTCCTATATTTCCCGATTGGAAAAAAGAATTCTTGGCCGGTTAAAAAAAGAGATCAGCCGTATGTTATAGTACTTTTTAGCCAAAAGCAACCAGCGTTCCGAGGAAATAATCCGCAATATTATTTCCGAAAATAAAGATTTTAGTTATCCTGTATAGCCATAACCTTCTCAATTGAAGCACCTGTCAAGGGGTTAAAAGGATATTTTCAAAGCAAGGGAACAAGTATAATTGGCACCTCCAAGGAAAAAATGTTAATGGGGTTTTGAACCTGTAAAAACCCCATTTGTTCATTGGGAGGTGCACTATGGTCAACAAAGTTGAAATATGCGGTGTGAATACGTCCAAATTACCTGTTCTTACAAACAGGCAAAAAGACGAATTGTTTAAAAAAATAAAGAATGGTGACAAGAAGGCGAGAGAGGAATTTATCCATGGGAACCTAAGGCTTGTCTTAAGTGTCATCCAGCGGTTCAACAACAGAGGTGAGCATGTGGATGACCTGTTTCAGGTTGGATGTATCGGGTTGATCAAAGCCATAGACAATTTTGATTTATCCCAAAATGTTAAGTTTTCAACCTATGCTGTCCCCATGATCATCGGAGAAATCCGCAGATACCTTAGAGACAATAACGCTATCAGGGTCAGTCGTTCTTTAAAGGATATCGCCTATAAAGCCCTTCAAGCTAAAGAGAAACTGACCAATACGCTGTCCCGGGAACCCTCTGTGACTGAAATCGCTGCGGAAATGAATATTCCGAGGGAGGATGTTTTACTGGCTTTGGACGCCATTCAGGATCCGATATCTCTGTTTGAGTCGGTCTACCACGATGGTGGTGATGCCATTTATGTTATGGATCAGGTAAGTGATGAAAAAAACAATGATGACAATTGGTTGGAGAATATATCCATCAATGAAGCGATCTCCCGTTTGTCCGAACGGGAAAGGATGATCGTCGATTTGCGTTTTTTCAGAGGTAGGACGCAGATGGAAGTAGCTGATGAAATCGGGATATCGCAAGCTCAGGTATCCCGGCTTGAAAAAGCCGCCCTGAAGCATATGCGAAAATACGTATAGGAGGCATATCGCTTTTTACGCCTTGTTGCATCGGGAACTGGAAGCTGTTTTGGGGGCTATATTTTGCGGAAGACTTCTTATTGGTCGCTCTGTGGAATAAATTATAACAGAAAACTTTTTGAAAGGTGCAACATGCAACAGGAAATGAAAAACTCTGAACGTAACAGCATCCAGCTGCCCAATTCAAACATTTCCAGGATTGTGGAGTTAAGGCAGAAGGAGGTTATTAATATGGTGGACGGCAGGAGGCTGGGGTATGTCAAGGATATTGAGTTCAGTCTTGAGACCGGAAGGCTCTTGTCCGTCGTTTTGCCCGGGCCGTGGTCTTTTTCCCGGTTTTTTACAGGAGAAACCGAGTTGGTTATCCCCTGGAGGGATATTCGGAAGATCGGGGAAGAAATTATCCTTGTGGATATCAAGGAGTGATTGGGGCTCAAAAATGAAAAGAAATATCGCTTAACAACATCGTTTCGGGTTCCCAAATGGACTGTTTCCCCAGGCTGCTGATAGATAGCAGCCTTTTTGGCAATGAACTATTAATTGGAACGCAAAAAAAACCCGATAATCAATATAGGTAGGAATAGCAGATCAAGGAGGAATACTATGAAATGTCCTTATTGTTCGCATCCGGAAGACAAGGTAATCGACTCCCGTCCTACGGACGAAGGGGCTACAATACGCAGACGAAGGGAATGTCTCGGCTGCCAGAAACGATATACCACCTACGAAAAGGTTGAGTACATGCCTCTGATGGTTATAAAAAAGGATAAGTCCCGTCAGCAATATAACCGGGAGAAACTTTTAACCGGAATCTTAAGGGCTTGTGAGAAACGTCCTGTATCGATTGGAGATATAGACAACCTGATCGACAATGTTGAAGCACAGATCTACAACACCCTTGAACGGGAAGTCACCAGTACCGAAATTGGTGAAAAGGTTATGGATGCTCTTCGGCAGCTCGATGAGGTAGCTTATGTGCGCTTTGCTTCTGTATACCGTCAGTTTAGGGATATTGACACATTTATGGAGGAGTTGCAGAAGATTAAAACAGAAAAATAACAAGAACCGATTCATATTGTTCTGAGTTTCCGATTCGGGAAAGGGCATAAAACATGAGCAAAGAAAAGATTGAGAAATTAGAGCATTCTACGTCCCGCATAGCTTCTGTTGCAAAAAAAAACAGTATCTTAAGCAGCAGGGAGCTGGAGGTGCTGGAGCTGATTGCGAAGGGACTTTTGAATAAGGAAATTGCAAAAACGCTGTTTATCAGCGAAAAAACAGTTAAAAACCATATCTCAAACATATTTAAGAAACTGAAAGTATCCGACAGAACACAAGCAGCTGAATATGCTTTTAAAAACAATCTTGTTTAGAAGGCTTATACTCTTTTAGCAGGCCATATGCGCTGCATTGAATGAGGCTGAAGTTTCATATTCTCCCTCACATTTAGACCATAACCGGGGCACCAGGGTGTCCCGGTTTTTATCAAATACTCCCAAGACCCTGTCTGCCTGAAGATCACGAAAAGATGAAGTGTATTTTTAGCCGCTTTCAGCGCCAGCAGCTTGGCGCACAGCTAGCACAAGCGCTCGTTGAATTGTATGATATTCTGATTGTCGCAATACTGTCTGAACAAGGCAATATACCGTAACTTTTTTGCTTTACTGAGTAAAACATTTATGATAGATTATTATTTATATTTTCATGGGCAAGGAGGGAATTACCGATGAAAATTGAAGTTATGGATACAACCCTCAGGGATGGAGAGCAGACTCCTGGTGTATCTTTTTCACAAACCGAGAAGTTCAATATCGCAAAAATGCTTTTGGAGGAAGTTCAGGTTGACCGAATTGAAGTCGCATCGGCAAGGGTTTCACAGGGCGAGTTGGAGGCAGTTAAATTGATTTCCGAGTGGTGTGCTTCCAAAGGATACCTGGATCGCCTTGAAGTACTGGGCTTTGTAGACGGAAAGCTTTCAATAGACTGGATGATTGAAGCCGGAGCCAAGGTTCTGAACCTGTTGTGTAAGGGCTCTTTGAAGCATGTTCGTTTTCAGTTGAAAAAAACACCGGAAGAGCATATACGAGACGTTAGAAACGTTATCCGGTATGCGAGAAGTAACGGGATTAATGTGAATATATATTTGGAAGTATGGTCCGAAGGAATCATTGAATCTCCTGAATATATGTTTCAGTTTATTGATGCGCTGAAGGATGAGGAAATTGAACGGTTTATGCTTCCGGATACGCTGGGGATATTGGCGCCGAAGCAAACCTATGAATATATAAAAACCATGGTTGAAAAGTACCCACAGATCCATTTCGACTATCACAGCCACAACGATTATGACATGTCGGTTGCAAATACCCTTATGGCTGTCATGGCTGGCGCGATGGGAGTACATACCACTGTGAACGGATTGGGAGAAAGGACTGGAAATGCTCCACTTTCTAGTGTTATCAGTGTTTTAAAGGATTTTTCACCTCACAGTGAAATCTCTGTAGAAGAGACGAAGCTGACCAAAATCAGCAGAATCGTCGAAGCCTTTTCCGGTGTCCGCATTCCTGCCAACAAGCCCATAATCGGAGAAAATGTATTCACGCAGACCAGCGGGGTTCATGCTGATGGAGATAACAAGGGAAATCTTTATTTCAACAACCTGATGCCCGAACGTTTTGGAAGAGAGAGAAAATATGCGCTTGGAAAATCCTCCGGAAAGGCAAGCGTTCTGAAGAATCTGGAAGAGTTGGGGATAGAGCTTGATAAAGAATCTGTCAGAAAAATCACCGATAGAATTGTTGAATTGGGTGACAAAAAAGAAAACATCACCACCGATGATCTGCCCTATATTATTTCAGATGTTTTACGCACCGAGGTCGCTGAAGAAAAGATAAAGCTGCTAAATTACTATATTTGCCATGCGCGCAATTTAAAACCGGTTTCTACAGTCAGCCTGGAAATCGAAGGGCAAATTTACGAAGAGACTTCAAATGGTGATGGTCAATATGATGCTTTTATGAAAGCCATCACTCAAATTTACAGTAAAGTAAAAAAACCAATGCCCCAATTGGTAGACTATATCGTAACCATTCCTCCAGGAGGGAAAACCAATGCGCTGGTTGAGACAGCAATAACCTGGCACTTTGGACGTGAATTCAAGACCAGGGGTTTGGACTCCGACCAGACGGCATCTGCAATAAAAGCGACAATGAAAATGCTGAACATGATTGAAGATATGAATTTAAGCCAATGTATATAATTCTATCACCGATTTCCAATGAAAACAGTCTGGCTGCAGAAGATCTTTCGGCCAGACTGTGGTTTTTTCAGTATAAACATTTTAATGAAACTTAAATGATATCCAAAACATTTTCAAATAATTATCGGTTACAATACGATACAGGCAAAAGTTTGGTTATACAGCTGCAAACAAGAAGAGGAGATCGCTTTGTGAAGGTAGAGCCTTCCAATTTCGCTTGTGCGAATTGTACGCCAAAATGCGGGCACTGAAAGGGGCTATAAATATAATCCCTATATTCCAGGCCTTTAGGCCACGGGGCCTTAGGAATATTTGATAAAACCGCTTGAAAACACAAAATATGTTCGAAGAGCAGAAAATCATAGTCTGAACAGGAGGATGCTTTATGTCTTTAATTGGTAACTTAATATGGATCATCTTTGGAGGACTGATTGCCAGCATTCTTTGGCTTATCTGCGGCTTACTCATGTGCATCACCATTGTGGGGATCCCTTTCGGTATGCAATGCTTTAAAATCGCTGGACTGGTGTTATATCCCTTTGGAAGGGATGTAGAAGTTGGGCGTTTTGGTGTTTGCGGCCTTGCTGGCAATATACTGTGGATCGTTTTTCTTGGCTGGGAATTGTGTCTGATGCATCTGATAACAGGATTAGTCTTTTGTATAACGATTATTGGGATTCCATTCGGCATACAACACTTTAAACTGGCAAAGCTGGCTTTGTTGCCCTTTGGCGCTAAGATCAATTCCAGATGAATCCATTTCATAGCGAGAATTGACAATCAACGTAAAACCCAGTTTGTGATTTTTTGGGGTTGTTTTTTGTGTATCAATGATAATTTTGAGTTCCCGGGCATAGGATTTAAGTAATAACAGTGATGAGTCTGGTGATGAACGGAATTTCAGTTCATCACAGGGGGGAGTATGGATACCAAAAAGAAATCTGGAACGAAGCTCTCAAGCCCGGTGAAAACGCGACAGATCGTGAGACGGATGAAAAGACAACCCAGGAATTGGCCGGTAATTCTGGGCGTGCTGTTGATCCTTGCAGCAGTTACAATCCTCGTTTTAGCCCTGATTCCAAAGGATGGAAAACAGAAAGAAGGAGGTTTGGTCCAGGTACCTTACGACATACAGTCCGTTAGAGAAGAACAGAAAAGTGTGGATGAGGGGCATTCACCGTGGAAAAAGGATCCGATTTTTGTCACGCAGGTGTTTGTAAGCCTGAAAATATATCCTGATGGCATTAAGGGTGATTATCCCATCCACAGAGGGGATCTAAAGGTAACAAAGATGACCAACAGAGAGGCTGTGGTTCAGGTTGACAGCCCCAAAACCAATATCAGCGTTGTATACCTGAAGCGTCTGGTCAGGAAAAATGACAAGGGAATTTGGACGGTAACGGCATATGGAAGCAAAGATGCCAACAAAAGCCCCGATAATGTTCCACCTAGCAAAATGAACGACAGTGAAAACAAAGAGAATAAAGGAAATTACGATGGAGTTCAATGAGTATGGGTGCTTGTGTGAATTGTGTGCCAAAACCCTGCGCTGAAGGCGGCAAATAATACACTTCCAATAATCGTGGCCTTTAGCCACGGAGCTGTAGGAGCATTTGATAAACATAACAAGCCCGAATAATCAGAACCATGAGGCCTACGGGTTGTGATTTTTGTCAACAAAAAGCCTTCCAGGTTTTACCTGGAAGGCTTTTTATGGTGGGCGATGAGGAACTCGAATCCCCGACTTTCACTACGTCAAAGTGACACTCTACCAACTGAGTTAATCGCCCATATATTCATATTTCACACTATCAAACTATAACATAAATCATTAGCGGGTTTCAAGCCTTGTTTTGTAAAAGGTACACCCAAAATTCCATAAAACTTTATCAAAAAGTACTAGAAAATTATCATTGGGTTTTAATTTGCGCCTTGGAAAACAGTCAAAGCTAACCGCCACTGTGTGTAATTTATTATACACACAACCATCATAATAATCAAGATGCAATTTCAGGCCATTTCGTGATACTCCCCCGCCAGTGTTACTGTTCACACCCTACATACTTGAGATATAGCTGTGCATCAACGGAAACTACTCCCATGGGCTCTTATGAGCATTTGATTAAGATGAATAAGCGTTTACCAGACTATTGAATTAAGGAAAGCTTAAGGATGTCTGAAAAATGACTTAAAAGAACCCTTCGTGTGTATAACCAGAAGGTTCATAGCCAAAACTATGGTAATGATTGTGAAAACAGGGTCGGTTTATTAAATGCTCCCAGGACTCCGTGGCCTAAAGGCCACGAATATGGGAAGGTGTGTTTTTCGCAGCGAGGGCTAAAACACGAATCTGTGGGGTAAACCGAGTGGCTTGACCCGCAAAACAAGGCGCTTTCAGCGCCCGCGTTTTGGCTCACAATTCGCACAAGCGCCCATTGATTCGCATCGTTATATAGGGGAGGGTAATCGATTGAAAAGTATAAAAACATATCTAAAAGCTATTTTTCTTTTCAGTCCAGGTAAACCAAAGGACCCGTTTATTCTTGAAGCACCATCAAAGGACGAGGAACAGGACAGCAAAAAGGATAGTGAGCAGGGCCACGGGGGAATTTACGAGCATGGTGCCGAAAAAGAAGACGACATCAGGCGGAATAAAATGAAGAAGGAGAGCGAAGACAAGGAAAAAGGTGATATAAAAGAACAGGAGAAAAGGCGAAGCAAGGAAAATATCCCATCCAGAAAACCGGTCATTCAACCCATTCCGCTGGAAGAGAAAGATAATGCGCATTCAGATAAAAAAGAAGATGATGATATAGGTGATATCCATGCTTCAATAAAAGATTGTCTGGAGAAAATTAAAAGCATTTATACCGCAGATATTAACGGAGATTTCAAAATCCGGGAGTTTCGCATCCGCGTTAAGGGTAAAATATATTCTGCGTTTGTATGTTTCTTCGATGGAATGATCGATCGGTTACTTGTAAATATAAGCATTCTGCAACCGTTGATGACCTTGTCAACTCTGCCGATCGATACGGAGGAACAATCGGTTCAGGAAGTGATTTATAACCACTTGATGCCGCAGAATCAAATCAAAACGTGTAAAACCTATCAGGAGGTAGTCGATGAAGTGAACTTCGGGGGCATCGGTATCTTCATCGACAGTCTTGGCGTAGCCTTTTCCGGGGATGTAAAGGGCTGGGAGCATCGAACCGTGGATAAACCCACCTCGGAGTTGAATATCCGTGGACCGAAAGAAGCTTTTAACGAAACCAACCGGATGAATACTGCTCTTCTTAGAAAGACCCTGAAGGATGAGAACTTAATCGTTGAAGATGTATTGATCGGTACCAGAAGCAAAACGCCCTGCAGCATAGTGTATATCAAGAACCTTGCAAACAGTAGTCTTGTCGATGAGGTTCGCCGCCGCATGAAGAGTATAAAGGTAGGCTATTTGCAGGATTCAGGCGAACTGGAGCAATTGCTTGAGGACAGTACCTTTTTACCAGCACCGCAGATGCTCCTGACAGAACGGCCCGACAGGGTAGCCTCATACCTCGGAGAAGGCAGGGTTGGGATCATTGTGCATGGAAGCCCATATGTGATCATTGCTCCGGTAACGCTGTTCAATCTGATTCATTCACCAGAGGATTCTTACTTACGATATCCCTATGCAACCTTGCTGCGCTTCATTAGAATTATGGGGATTCTTTTTACATTGCTGCTGCCATCGATTTATCTGGCAATTACAAATTTTCATCAGGAGATGCTACCTACCGATCTGCTGCTGGCCATCGCATCATCCCGTGAGAAGGTCCCCTTTCCGACAATTGTAAGCATACTCATCATGGAGCTTGCGTTTGAACTGATCCGCGAAGCCGGTATACGAATACCGGGACCTATCGGTACCACGCTGGGAATTGTAGGGGCATTGATCCTGGGCCAGGCCGCTGTGTCTGCAAACCTGGTTAGCCCGATCCTGATCATCATCGTGGCGGTGACCGGAATTGGTTCCTTCGCCATTCCGGATTTTTCCCTTGGTTATTCCTTTCGCGCAATCCGTTTCATATATCTTCTACTGGCGAGCATATCTGGGCTGTTGGGAATCGCACTGGGGATTTTTGTTTACCTGTTGTTTCTCGCCCATGCACATTCCTTTGGGGTTCCTTTCCTCGTACCCTTTGCCCCAAAGACAACGGGAAAGCGTACAAATACCATTTTCAAGACCCCCTTGTGGAAAGAGGAAGACAGGCCTGATTTTCTAAACCCGAAGGCGGTAAGAAAGCAGCCTTCCATCAGCAGAGGTTGGGTAATCAAAGAGAAAGGGGTAATAGAGGATGGAGAGAAAAATAAAGATCGGTAATTTTGAGGCGGCATGTCTGTTACTGAATATGATATCATCAAAGATAATTCTTGATTTCCCCAGAACCGTTGCAGAAGATGCGGGTACTGCCGGATGGCTGATGACCCTGTTGGTTTCGGTAGCTGTTTTCGCCATTTTTTCGGTCATATCCAAGCTCTACAAGAAGTTTTCGGGACAGGACATTCTGGATGTTGGTGAAAGTGCTTTTGGTACTGTAGGAAAAATACTGGCGGGTATTCTGTTTCTGGTACAATTTCTGCTCATCATACCTGTGATCCTAAGAGGGTTTGCAGAAGATATCAAGGTGATAAGTCTCGCATCTACCCCTGTCAGTCTTGTCATGCTGCTGTTTTGTGCAGGGATGGTGGTCGGCGCTTATCTGGGCCTTGAAACATTGGTCAGGATTCATGCATTGCTCGTACCTCTTCTGGCAGCGGCATTTACAGTTATTTCGATCATGAACATACCCAATTTCGAATTCAGCAGACTGGCTCCGTGGCTGGGACGGGGTGCTGAAACTATCCTCAAGGAAGGGGTTAAAAATCTTTCAATTTATTCAGAGCTTATTGCACTGTTTTTCATCATGCCTTTTTTGCACAAAAAGAGTGATTTCGCCGGTATTGGACGATACAGTCTCTTTTTTTCCGCATTGTTTCTCGTATTCTCATCAATGTGTTACACGCTTGTATATCCCTATCCGGCTACAACGGAGTATTTCCTCCCCATGTATCAGATGACCAGAGCAATTCGTCTTGGAAGGTTTTTTACAAGAATCGAGTCGGCATTTATTGTAATCTGGGCTTTCAGCGCATTCCTATACTTAAGCTCTGGTCTGTATTTTTTGACTTGGATCTTTCAAAAAACATTCGCTCTGCAAAAGAGAAAGCCGCTAATACTTCCTTTTACCATTCTTGTGTTTACAGGTGGCATCATTCCCGAGAACCTGTATTCCACATTGCAGATCGAGATGGAACTTTATCGCAGTGTTTCATGGATTATCACATTTCTTCTTCCGCTGCTGTTGCTCGGTATTGCGACGATTCGGAGCAGAAATAAAAAGAGAAAGGAGGCTGCGGAATGATGAGTACCAGGAATAACAATGCCAGAACGGTTATCATAGCATGTATCTTGATTCTGATAATGACTACATCTGGATGCCATGATGCGATTGAAATTGATGAAATGGTCTATGTGGTAGCGATGGGCCTTGACAGAGGAGTAGAAGGGAATATACGAATGTCAATGCTTTTGGCTGTGCCGATTGCCGTCGGTGTAGGACCAGAACCGGGAGAGGTGGACAAGGCGACAACCATGATCACGGTAGAGGCACCGACAATATTCGGTGGAATGAATATCGCCAATTCCATGCTGAGTAAACAACTGAATTTTTCCCATGCCAAACTGGTTGTCATCTCATCTGATATTGCGCAGCGGGGGATCGAGAGGTATATGAATACCTTTAATCGATTCCGGGAATTCAGGCCCAATACATTTTTGGGAATATCCAAAGGACCTGCAGAGGATTTTTTGAAGACAAGCAAGCCTATTCTGGAGGCAAACCCTGCAAAATATTACGAACTGCTGATGGAATCCTGGGAGATTACGGGTTTCTCTGTGGACAGTTATGTAAAGGATTCTTATGCGGATATGCGTTCGATTGACAGCGAAGCGGTAGCTGCACTGCTGGATGTGAACCGGCTGGAGGATTCGAGTGAATTTAAAAAAATATTGGGTGAACCGATAAATGATCAAAAAACTATGGAGGGAGACTATACAGCAGAATCTGTTCCGGCTATTTTCGATAGTAAATCGATGAATATGGGGGCGGCGGTCTTTAAAGGGGATAAAATGGCAGGGGAGCTGAATGGGCGTGAAACGGTATTTTATCTGATGGTTACCGGCAAACTGCAGGATGCATACTTTACTGTTCCCGATCCGCAGCAGGGGACAATCGGAGAAGACAATGAGGCGAAATTTGTCTCGTTGAGGCTAAATTTGGCCAGAAAGCCTGTCATTCAAGTTGAAATGAAGGAAAACATACCTCATATTACTGTCCATATTCTTTTGGAAGGAATCATATTAACGTCTGAGGGTGAAAAGGATTATTCCACCGGTGAAGGTTTGAAACAACTGGAAGACTTTTCTGCAGAATATATACGTAAGGATATCCTATCATTTATGGAAAAGACCCGGGATGAGTTTAACAGCGATATTTGCGGTGTTGGCAAAAAAATGAAGCAGAAGTTTCTGAACTGGGACGACTGGGAACAGTTCCATTGGGCAGAGAAATACCAAAATTCCATATTTGATATTGTTACAAAGGTTTCCATCCGGCGCACAGGCATGAAGATCAAACAGATCCCCATGTCCGATGCGAAATAGTCCGAAGTTTTGTAAAGGAGTATAAAAATGAACACGCTGATAGTCATCGTTATTTTATTCGTTCTAATATGGTGTCTGGTCTATACGGTTAGCTATGGCATATGGACATTAAAGGAAAACAAAACAGGAGGTGTTGCACTTTTCGTCTTGGCATTCCTAAGTGTCGCTGCCCCTCTTTTCCTTCTGTGGTATAGAAAATAGAAATTGGTTAAGCACGTTTTTGGTGTACCTGCAAAGAGGAACTGAATGTTGCACTCTAAAGTGGCTTGAGCTGCTTGTGTGGTATCACCCGATTCTTTCAAGCTGCTGAATAAGGAATGTGTTTAATTGGTATTACAATAGAAAACACGGCTTCTGTGGTTCAGCCAATTGACAAGTCTTCAACAAGTGTTTTCGGGTTTAGCAGTTGAACATAGCTGTCTTTTATGAAATCGATGATTTTATCGGCGATAACAAGATGTCCGTCCCTGTTGGGATGAATCCCGTCGATGCATAGCAGCTTTGTAAAATCCGGAAAGTGTAAAAAGGCTCCACGTATATCAATCCACAGTGTTTTTGTTTCTTCTGCGATTTTCACAATCATGGAATTATACCGTTCCTGCCACCAATATATTTTTGTAACACTGCCAAGCCATTTTAAGATATTCGCCTTCGCAACAGGATCATTTTTGCTGATCCAGTCCAGATAACCATCTGCGTTTAATGGAGGAAGATTCATCAGAACAGGAATCCCCTGATTCTCTTTGACCAGATGAATTGTTTCACGCAGGGTGTTTCCAAAGGTTTCGAAATCGGTTCTTGGGAAATGGCTGATATCAGGATTTTGAGCAACTTCATCCCAGTTGAAATCGCAATCGTTCCCGCCATACTCAATTAAGACCACATCGGGTTTCTCTTTAAAGATATTATTTTTCAGCTTCTGGATTCCTTTGATAAGCGTACTTCCGAAGCGAGACGTATTGGTGATAATTCCGTTCAATTTGTTGCGAACGATATCAACATAGTTCTCATCGAGTATGATATATCTTTTTTTTATTTCATCGTAGATAACCCCTTTGGATATGGAGTCTCCGGATACGACGATTTTAACCGGATCTTTTATAATTTCCTGTGGCATTGATGCACCTCTAAAGCTTCACTGTTTATTTCCAGTATATCCTACTTTTACAGGGTTTACAACAGGGTATTCATCAAATGCCCGCAGCGTTGTACACAAAATCAAAAATCGCTCCTTGCTTTTCCTCGCCCGATACATCTCTAAGCTGCATTACGCTAATGTTTTCTATTATTGCACATCTATCTCTCATCAGATACCTCTGAACAGTAACTGGCAGGTCGATTATTGAAAGCAATTTTTT
>JAAYKJ010000004.1 GCA_012522505.1 Clostridiaceae bacterium | reverse complement strand
GCTATATCTTAAGTATATAGGGGATGAACAGTTCGTTGAAATAAAGTCAATAAATCAGTAAAGCGCACCGTAATACTCAAAGTTGACCTTTACATCGACATTAAATTGAACTTCAGGATATATATTTTTCCACACAACCGACTTGAAATATTCATTATGCGTTGCTCTTATCATCTCACCGAACCCAATCGGATCAGAACGGATTTCCTGTAGATATTTTATAAGTTTCATGCAATCCTTCTCAATCAAAATCGAAATTTTATCTTCCAGCTCTTTTTTTTCTTGTGTCTCATCCAGACGGTAATTCAAATCAGTTTCATCAATAATTCCTGTCATATCAAAGTGAATATTAATTTTGGGAATTGTTCCGGTTACATCGGTTTTTATTTTCCGTTTTACACGGTGTAACAATATGGAAATGCCCCTTTTGTCTGAGTTAGCTTCTCCCTGTATATTTTGAGCTCTTACATAGTATCCGATTTGCTTTTTTTCTCCCATTAGCGCATGCAATAAGCCGGTTTCTTCAAAACCGATGTTTCCTACCATTCTACTTCCGTTAAAAAGAGCCGAGCCTTCTATTTTAACTCCTTTCTCATCATAACTGATATAGCTCGCAATCGGATCAATTGTGCCGGAATATCGCAAAACGGTAAATTCATATATTGTGCTCTCGGGTGTTGCAGCATGTACATGTGCGTCCTGTATAATATTTGCCAGGTATAGTCCAAGTCTTGGTTTATCCTTGTAACCCCGGCGCATATTAAGCCTTTCAATCGGACTTCCGTCTACGACAACTATATTTGCTAACAATGGGTTTTCAGAGCTTCTCATAAAAACATCAAGCAGCTCTGCTGTATTTTTTTCAGCCAGCTCTTTTGAAAAAATAATATGCTGGATTTTTCCCCCCTTCACTTTTCTACCGGATGTATTACGTATTTGATCCCGCGAAAGCCTTAACAGGTCTGAGGTGGTTGATAATATTTCAATCGTCTCCTCCAAATCCTCAGAGAATACAGGCAGGGTCATACTGTATAGCAGCTCACCATTGTCTGTATATTCCAAACCCAGTACCAAAGCAAGACCTATTTCTTCAAATATATTCTGGTCCCAGCAGCCAGGGAAAAAAAGAGTACCCAGGCATAAAAAACAAATGCTCATGATTTTAACCTTTTTCATGTTTCTTACCACCTTTCATTTTTACCGCAGCGATAATCAGGCATAAAATAAATAAAGTTGTTATGCCCATACTTGAATAATTTATGATGTCTAAAAAACGGATTGATTGATTGATGTCTCTCGGTATTCTGCTTATGGCTATAAGCAGAATAATGAATAACACATATACAAATGGCTTTTTCTTTTCTTTGCATATCTTAACAAGGCTATACCAGGAAGCCATAATATAGGCCCTTACTGAACAACTCAGGGCAAAAAACCATAATCCTATAATATACAAATCAACTCTTTCTAAAACCTTCATACTATAAACTCTAAATAAATTGAACATGGTTATACTTTGGACGGGTAAAAACTTTTCTCCGAATACTGCAGTACTGGTTGCAGTAACAATTGCAAGAAACATCATGCTGAAAAGGTTAGCAAATACATGCCATTTTAATGCTTTGTCCTTGTCGGTTATTTCGGAATAGAATATGGCAATTAGCTCTAAACCAACAAATGAAAAGTAACTTGTCTTGATACTATACAGTAATGGTTTAATACCTGCTTCACCAACCGGCATAAGGAAAGTTAGCCGGATGTTCTTATTGATTAAGATAATATAGATCAGCATAGAAAAATAAGAAAAAAGAGTACATACCTTAAATCTAGCTGTCGTTTTAAGGCCATACCACACCATGTAGAAAGAGGGTATCAGAAGTAGTATTGACATAACCAATGGCGGTGTTAAGGGAAAAAATGATATTCTTAGAAAAAATAAAAAAATATTGGCTCCTGCGGACGCTGCGGCAAGTAAATAGGTGAAAATCAAAACATTCAAGCCTGTGCCGATTATTCTTCCGAATATTGCTTTGTTTATGTCCAGTATACCTTTTACAGAGTTTTTCTTTAGCAACAATGCAAGCAATGCCGCCACGGCAATCGCCAAAACCCCCGTTATCATAATTGAAATCCAACCATCATGGCCTACATCTTTTGCCAATGCTGATGGAAGAATAATGCTGCCTATACCTGTTTGGCACACAAAGGTGTACAGTGCCATCTGCTTGGAGGAAATTGCATTGGCTCCTCTCAATATTCATTCACCCCTGACTTTTTTAGGCGATTTGGTTTCTGCCGGTCTTTTCTTTTGTTTGCTGAGGGATACCCTGATAATACTGTCCTTTAATCCGCTCAAGGAAAAAGGTGAGAATGGGGTAAAATAGGGTTGCCCCAAAGAATCAAGGGCAATAATGTGACCTACAGTGAAGGTGGTGCATACCATAATACCAATAATTCCAAACACGGATGCAGAAAGCATAAAGATAAATCGGATAACCCGAATGGATAGTGCCATATCTGTCGATGGAATAACATAGGATGCAGTTGCAGTAGCGGCAACAATTACAATAACAAGGTTACTGACTATTCCTGCTTCAACGGCAGCCTGGCCAATAACCAGGCCTGCAAACACGCTTATCGCTGTTCCAATATAAGTAGGTAGTCTTATCGCTGCTTCACGAATTAACTCTACCGTTATCTCAAGAATCAAAATTTCAATAATTGGGGGAAAGGGAACCTCGATTCTCGACTTAGCCAGATTCAGCAGCAGTTCCAGAGGAACAGCATAATAGTGAAAGGATGTTATGGCAATGTATAAAGCGGGCATAAACACTGCGATGAATATCCCTCCGATGATTCTGACAGCACGTAAAAAGCTGCCAAGTACCCAGGGTGTGCTGTAATCATCAAGCACCTGAAAAAAAGAAATAAAGGTCACAGGTGCTATGAGAACAACGGGGGTTCCCTCCATCATTACAACTATTCTGCCTTCAAGCAGAGCTGCCATGGCTTTATCCGGCCTTTCCGTAGATAAAAACTGAGGAAACAGTGAGTTGGGATGAGTAATAATGCTTTGTTCCAGATATCCGATTGCTGGAAGACCATCCAGTTTTATTGAACTGATGTTTTCATACAAACCTTCAACCAAATCCATATTGGCGATTCCTTCAAGATAAACGATTGCAGCGGTTTGTTTGGTAATGCTCCCCAATGTGACAGTTTTGAACTTTAGCGCATCGTTACGTATTTTTCTTCTTAGTATACCGATATTTACATCCAATACCTCAATGAATCCTTCGTGAGGCCCCCGGATGTTTTTTTCTGTAGCAGGCTCATCCGGAGTGCGCTTTTCAACCTTATCGATTTTACAGGATATCGCATACGGAATCAGCTCAAAAACAAATACGGTGCTGCCGGAAAAAATCTCTGTTATTACTTCGTCCACATCATAAACCAGTTTTATTGAGTCGAGGGCAAGATTTTGAATAACTTTTGAATCGGATAACTGCTTAGAACTCATATTCATTATCGGGGCAATAAAATCCCTTTGAATCAAATCTCTGTCAATATTTTCATAAACATAAAAGAACCATGCTTCATGCTGCCCCTCAATGAAGACATTTTTTTGCCTCACATCGGGACAATCCTTCAACCTTTTTTGAATCGACTGCAAATCAATGCCTTGCGCTTTCTTTTTACGCAAAATATCACCTCAGAAGAAATTATGACCTGTTTCTCCCAAATTTATGCCAAAGCCGGAGGAACCTCTCGGATATCATGCAAAATCAGACAGCCCATGCACATGGTCAGCGCTTGCTTTCCATGAGCACATGCTCGTTTAAAATAATGGTCCAGGTTAAATGCAACTCTTGGCAAGTACCCTAGATCTTCCAGTAACGTGAACAGAGGAAAGAAAATTGCCATTGGGGGTAGCATCACCGAAACCACCCAGGCAATAGTCCGGTAAATGCCAAGAACCAAAACACCATGAAGCCACTCGGGAGCCATCAAAGATGTAAACAGATCGGTTAATTTTGTCTCAATTCCAAATAAGAAATCCGCGAGATATTCTGAAGGCACATTTGCACCCGCAATGGTGAGCCAAAAGATAAAAGCCAGCAAAGAAAGCATGATTGGAAGACCAAAAATTCTGGAAGTCAGGATACGGTCAATTTTTCTGTCGATATGGTTATATTGTTTGTCTTCAAAGGTAACAGCTTCCCTGCCAAGCTCTTCAGCAATCCTTATCAGATGTGATACGATCATGTCGCGCAGCTGTCCGTGGCCGTTATGATTGTCAGACAGAGCATTCCTGGTTTGGTCTAACAGCTCAAGCAACCCGCAATCATCAAACAGATTAATCCCAAGATATTTGTTGATTGATTCCAAAATCGTTTCGTCTCCGTCCAGAAGCTTTAACGCAACCCACCGGTCGTTGATTTTACCGTCCACCCTATTTCGGATTTTATCCTGAACCCTCCTGATCGCTTGTTCTATCGTTTCGTCATATGTAATTTTAATGGGATTTACATTTATCCGTTTGTATGCTGTATCATAAACGGCATCCATTAACTTTTCCAGGCCTTTTTTACTCCGGGCATTCGTTGGTATAACAGGAACACCCAGGCGTTTGGCCAGAGTATCGCAGTGTATCTTTATTTTCTTTCTTTTCGCTTCATCAATCAGATTTACACAAACGACGACCCTAGCCGTAATTTCAAGGGTTTGTAAGACCAAGTTCAGGTTTCTTTCAAGGCAGGTGGCATCCGTAACAACAACAACGGCATCGGGATTTCCAAAACATACGAAATCTCGTGCAACCTCTTCCTCTACAGAATTTGCCATGAGGGAATAGGTTCCTGGGATATCGACCATGATGAAATTTACATCATTATGTCTGTATCTTCCCTGTGCATTGGTAACAGTTTTACCTGGCCAGTTTCCCGTATGCTGATTTAAGCCTGTCAGGCTGTTAAAAACAGTGCTTTTCCCCACATTTGGGTTCCCCGAAAGTGCGATAACTTTGTCACCAGGTGTAAGTTTCTCAATGTTGAGATCGTTCTCCCACAGGGCTAAACCTGTGGATTGACTCGTAAGCCCCATTATAGTAATCCTCCTGTACAAAAAGGCGTATTTGAGACAGGGTCTTGTTAATTAGTTGACTTCAACCAGAATTTTGTTGGCTTCCTCTGAACGTAAAGCGATCACCGCTCCCCGAATCCAGTATGCGATTGGATCACCGGACGGACTCTTTTGTACTGCTTCAATAACCGTATCTGATATTAACCCAAGATCAAGCATTCTTCTTCGGAGAATACCGTCTGAGATCAGGGATTTTACTTTTGCTGTTTTTCCTATGGGTACAAAATTCAGAGGAACAATCTTATCATTCATCATCAAAACCTCCTGCAATTGTTATGTAGAATAATTATCACTTCCAGATTAGTGGAGCCTAATTTTTTTATTCAAGACTAATATATGAAACATAAAAGCATGGTGTTCCGAATAGAGTTTGTATAATTATATGTTTCCTGGGTGGGTGTGAATATGAGAGATCAGGATGCTTTTTATACTGTAAGAGGGTATCAATTGTTAAGCCAGAGGGATAAGCTGCTGACTTCGGGGATGGAAGACTATCTGGAGATGATTTATAGAAATATGGAGAAAGAAGGATACATAAGAATCAGTGCTATATCGCAATTACTGAATGTGAAGCCTTCGTCTGCAACCAAAATGGTGCAAAAGCTGGCAACACGCGGGCTTGTAGATTACCAAAAATATGGAATTATCTTTCTGACCGAAGAAGGAAAGAGATATGGTAAATTTCTTCTGGAGAGGCATAACGTTATAGAGAAATTTCTAAAGACCATTGGAATCAGCGAAAATTTGCTTGCCGAAACAGAGCTTATTGAACACAATATCAGCAAGAATACGATGAAACATATTGATTGGCTGAACCAGTTTATGGAGCTTCACCCCGAGATCATCTGTGAATTCAAGAAGTTCAAAGGAATTTCAAAGACTGAATGTACTGACGAAGACGATGTGGGAGAAAAATAAGCTTGTGTGAGTATAAAAACGAACGGTGCGAAAGACATAATAGGTAGGGTCCTCATTAGGCAGGGGTCGGAGTATTTGATAAAAAGCAGGGGATGTTTCCCCTGCTTATGCTAAAACTTTCCTTTGCTGATGTGACCGACAAGCTCGGCTTTCGAGCGCTGTTTAATTCTCCATGCTTCATCCTTCGCCTTTTTGAAAGCAGATACACATGGGGGATCCAGATCGATTTCAATGCCTTCTTCGCAAAGTTCTACAATTCTCATACTAAGCTGGACAAGCTCCATGTGAATGTCATTGGTACGATCCGAAGTGAATATTTTATCTGCTGCTTCCTGGCTGAGTTGTTCAAACTTTTCCTTTGGAGCGCCGCATTTCGGGCAAGAATCCGGTGCGGTATCTCCTTCATGAACATAATTGCATACGGTACATTTAAATAATGTCTTCATCTGCGCTACCTCCTCAAAGATTAATTAGACCCTAATTTGTATAAGTGACCTGTTCTTATTTGGTTTGGGCAGAGTTCCCCAACGTGATTACACAAAACGGTTGATGCGTGGATTCAGATGAACAAGGTTACTTTATGAATATATACCCTGCAACAATACCGGTAAACAATGAAATTTATATTACGGATTGGTTTATCCCCCGCCCATTGGTGTTTTTGCCCTCGCGGAAAATACACTTCCTCTATTCACGTGGCCTTTAGGGCACGGGGTCTTGGGAGCATTTGATATACTATCCGGGTTGCCTCAGAGAAAGCTATCTCTGAGGGGAAATATGAATGATTTCCGGAAGTGCTTTATAGGTCGTCGTATGGAGTTTATAACTGGATATAACATCTTTCCCATTTTTGATGGTATAGAAGGTGTCAACAACAGCTCCGTTCATGCCTGCCTGCTTCACCACACTAGTTTCGCCAGACAGAGTATTGTCTTCAACATACTCTGTCTCGTAGGGAATAATTTTCAGTACAGAGGGCTGAACCACAACCTCCAGTGAAGGGTATTCATCTGTTCCGATCAGGGCCAGGCTCACTTCGTTTCCCTTTACCTTTCCGGAGATTTTAATAGGCCAGTTTGTACTATTTGTAAACCTGTAATCTTCTGAACCGTATGATATTGCAGCATCCCGCCCCAAAGGAGCATAAGCGATGGTATAAGTATGTGGGTTTCGTTCATCAACTCTTAAGTTGGCTTCCAGACAAGCATTATATAGTGTTGTGGAAACCTGGCAGATCCCGCCGCCCACCCCTTGGGATATCCCACTTGCGGTATAAACATTTGCCCCGCGGTACCCCTTCTGCGTGGTGCGTACACCGACAACATCATTAAAAGAAAAGGCCTCCCCTGGCAGAAGGATAGTTCCGTCAATGGCTTCCACAGCCAGACGAATATTTTCGGCCCGGGCTTTATCATGTTCAGTTTTCGTTGGAAAGGATGTCTTATACTCTGCAAGCACATCCCTGAATAATGCTTCTTCAATAACCTGAACTGTCTTTTCAGGCTTTGTGAAAACAACCGGGAGTTTCTGCTCATAAGGATATTTCTTCGATTTAGCCTCAAGCTCCGCAACCGAGGATAGAAAAGAAGCCTTATCCAAAGACCTTCCGGTGATCTCCGGAATGATGATGATTTCACCGCTCGCTACTTCAACCGAAGCATCCCGGGGTTCCTGAACGATTTTGTCATAAAAAGCATCGACATCTACTCTAGCGGGCAGAATCTCAACCACAGGGACGATAACAATCCCAGACTGTAATTGATTGATCTGATGAACCAACCGCTCTTTTAGTTGCTCACGATTAACGGTGTAGCCACATACACCTGAACGGATATAGACCTCATCCTCCATTAAAAACAAAGAAGGTGATCCGGCAGCTTCATAAGTATTTTGATAGATATCCTCAATCAGCCTGTCCAATGCCTTTAAGTCCATGAATACTTCGGTATTAAGATATAGGTGGGTCTTCTGTAGCCGATAGATATCCATCAGCCTTTGAAAGAAACTTCCCTTTCTCCCGGAATCGTAGATTTGGTTGTACATGATCTGACTGTTGATATGAACATTCAGATCATTGAAAGAGACTTTTACTGGATAGTCTTTATGAAAGATGTTCAACTCCATGGAAGAAAAATCGATGGTATATTTGTCCTGAAGATACTCCTTCAGCTGTTCCTCACTCAGACCTCCCAAGTGCACTCCGTCAAGATAGACCCCGCTATATACATAAGGATTCACAAGAATTTTGGCAGATAGAATAATTGCGCACAATAGTAATATTGCAATGAAAAATACGCCCGCTATGATCAATCTCTTTTGCCTGCTTCGTGGTGCTTTGTTGAAGATGTTTATTCTCATTTGTTAGCCAGTCCCCCATAGCCAAACCTAAATATATAGATTTTATCGGCATTTGACAGTTGTTTGATTATAATAATGCAAGTAATTATACATTACAGGAACTAAATGTGCAACCTTGTTCCGTTACGCACATCTATATCTCAAGTTTATAGGGTGTGAACAGTAACCTTGTTCCTCCCGCGTTATATTGCAGGGAATTGTCCGGCTTGCTATAATGAGTGTATACCAGAAAGCGAAGGAATCTCTCAGATATCCTGGCTTTCACTCCTAACCCGCAGGCATGGGAATGTCGATAAATAAGATAGTTATGGTTCAGGGTAATACTTTTCCGAAAAGCAAAACAGGAGAGAAGTCTGAATAACTGCTCCTGTGGCGGAGGATTAACACATGGATTTCATGCATCGGAAACATAAATTACATTTTGACATCGCTACCCTCAAAAAGAATGACATCGTCATTTTAACATTGGACGAACGCTGGAATAAGCTTTTTAAACTAATTCCCATCAGCACGAGGGTAAAAAAACAGCAGGACATCCTGAATAAGCTACTTGGGCAGGAAGCAAGTCTATATCAAGAACAGAAAAACATTGAACCAGAAAAAATCAAGCATTTGAACCGAATAATGTCTTTGACAGAAGAGGCTTTCGACAAGGGTAATGAAGAAGCCAAAATATCCCTGTCCAGATCGAAGGACAGGGTTGAAGAATTAAATCAGCGGGTGAAGGAAATAGAAAACGAGATATTTCTTATGAAGGACAAAATACGCCATGCCAACTTCAGGCTTCTTGAAGAAACGGTACGGTATGTTTATCGTGTTATCGCCATTTCCAAGGAAAAGGAGAAGAAAATTGACAGAGAACTTGAGCAGGTAAAGAAAAAACTGAAGGAACTCCAAGCCCAAAGGCAAAGGCTCTCTATAGACTGGACAGAAATTTACTCCTTTTTCCACGCCTTGTTGGGTTCAGATGAGTTAACTAAATTGGATCAAATATTTCTAAGACCGGAGGAAAATAAAGATGAAACTGGCAGCTCCCAATGAAATGAAAAGGCTGGATGAAATTGCAATAAAGGATTATGGAATCCCCGGAATACTTTTAATGGAGAATGCTGCGCTGCACATCGCGCGAAAAGCTTGTGAAATGGTGTCTTATGACAAAAGTAAAAAGATTATCGCTATCGCTGGAAAGGGGAATAATGGCGGAGATGCTTTTGCAGCAGCTCGTCATTTGCATCAATGGGGGTATCCGGTTTCGGTGATTTCCCTGACGGGGCGTGGGAGTATTACGGGTGATGCAGAAGTTTTTCTGGAGATCATCGAGAAGATTGGAGTTAAAATTTCATATACCGATCACGGACACTTTTTGCGTGAGGAATTGGTCAAACAAAATGATCTGGCTCTGATCGTGGATGGTATTTTTGGAACTGGGGTTCACGGTGAGATTACGGGCATTTTTGCCGATGCTGTGCGTGCTGTTAATGAAAGCGGCGCGAAAATCCTTTCGGTTGACATTCCTACCGGGGTCAACGGAGAGACAGGGCAGATATGCGGTGTGGCGGTGGAAGCCTGTGAGACGGTTACCTTCTCCTTGCCAAAACCCGGGCTTTGGCAATACCCAGGCAGAGCTTATGCGGGAAATATTACGGTGGTGGATATCGGCATACCGTCCGGTGCGCTTCTTTCAGCGGGGCTATCAGGTGAATTGCTTGAGATTTCAAATGTAGCAGATATTCTGCCTGAAAGGGCAGTGGATAGCCACAAGGGAACTTTTGGAAAGGTTTTAATCATCACGGGCTCTATCGGTATGACCGGTGCCGGAACACTTGCAGCGAAAGCAGCATTCAAAACAGGAAGCGGGTTGGTGTACCTGGCCGTACCGAAGTCTCTTTCAGCCATCTACGGGATGACTCTTCCCGAGGCCATTACTGTACCGCAGCCCGAAATTGACGGGTTCATATCAGCAGAAAGCTTGGAAGGGCTTTTATCGCTTTCCAAAACCATGGATGCGGTGGTGATCGGACCGGGTTTATCAGCGGGCGAACAGGTTGCCCCATGGGTTAGCCATTTTGTTGAAAAATGCTGCAAACCTATGATAATTGACGCTGATGCGCTGAATGTTCTTTCACCGGATATCTTCAGAAGCATCAAGGCCCCTGCAGTGATTACACCACACCCAGGTGAGTTTTCCAGACTTACTGGAAGGACCGTGTCAGAAATCCAGAAAAACCGGGTGGATTACGCGCGGACATTCAGTAGTGAGTTTGGAATAACGGTGGTTTTAAAAGGTGCGGGTACTGTTATCGCATATCCAGACCGAAGGTATAATATTAATGCATCAGGACACCCGAGTCTTGCTGTTGCAGGATCTGGCGATGTTCTCTCGGGTATAATGGGCTCTCTGCTCGGTCAGGGACTAAACCATGAAGAGGCAGCAGCACTTGCAGTTTTTGTTCACGGCCGATGTGGTGAAGTTTTAGCCGGTGAGAGAGATCTTTCGGGTTTTACAGCCGGTGAGATTTGTTGTGCCATACCGTCAGTCATGTCTGAGCTTAAGCACTATGCAAAAAGCAGCAAGTTTATGCCGGATGATCTGTAAGGTATAAAGAAGGGAAGGAAATCTTTTGAATACAGGACTTAACAGGGCATGGGTTGAAATCAATCTGGATCATATCGCTCATAATGTGCGCGAGGTGGTAAACCGGGTTGGAAAGATGACTGAGGTAATGGCAGCCGTGAAGGCGGATGCGTATGGGCATGGCGTATTCGAAACGGTTCCTACCCTGCTGGAAAACGGAGTCAGCCGCCTGGCGGTATCTATGTTGGACGAAGCGATACAATTGAGGGGAATCGGCGTTAAGGTACCCATCCTTGTATTAAGCTATACAGATCCGATACGGGCAGAGGAGATTGTTCAGTATAACATCACACAAACGGTGTTCAGTCATGATCTGCCCAAGGCTTTGTCAAGAGCTGCCGTGAAGCTGGGAAAGGAATCCAGAATTCACATCAAGATCGATACCGGAATGACAAGGGTAGGTTTTGCTTCAGGATACAGTGCAGTAAAGGATGTTGTTGAAATCAGTAAGCTGCCCGGAGTTGTTATAGAAGGTCTATTCAGTCATTTTTCTTCGGCTGATGAAGCTGAACGGGATTATACAATGCTTCAATATGAAAGATTTGAGAGTATCATTCAGGAACTGAACCGGATTGGTATCCTCATTCCCGTAAAACATATCGGAAATAGTGGGGCAATTCTTCAGTACCCCAATCTGGATCTGGATATGGTTCGCCCGGGAATTATTTTATATGGGCTCTATCCTTCTGATGCAGTGGACAAAAGCGTTATCGATCTGAAACCAGCTATGTCATTTAAAGCCAAGGTGGTTTTGGTAAAAGAAGTGGAATCCGGGGTTCCGGTCAGTTACGGGAGAACCTTTGTAACCCGCAGAAAAAGCCGCATTGCAACGATTCCAATCGGGTATGCGGATGGATACAGCAGATTTTTGTCAAACCGTGGGCGTGTTCTAATTCATGGACATTACGCTCCTGTTATTGGTAACATCTGTATGGATCAGTGCATGGTTGATGTGACCGATATCCCCTTTGAGGTAAAAACCGGTGACGAAGCTGTTATATTTGGATCACAGGGGAACAAGGAGATCTCTGTAGATGAGGTGGCAAAGCTTCAGCAAACGATTCATTATGAGGTGGTCTGTCTTATTGGAAAACGGGTTCCCCGTGTTTACCTGAAGGAAGGAAAGATCGTCAATATTGTGAATTATCTGCATGCCATGCCGATATTTTAGTAGTTTTTTTTGATCTGTCAGCTCCTATATTAGTGCGTGGACGAAGACTGCTTTAGTAACTTGCTGATGCAAAACGAACTGGGGAATGTATGAATTTTTCTTAAATATGCAATACTTACTGATAGAACGAGGCAGAAGGGCTCATTCCGTTACCGTATATAAACGGAAGCCCTTCCAGAGAGAAAACTTCAAGATATGGCTTGAGTTACTGGGGGATAAGAGTGGAAAAAATTACGTCCTATAGAAACAGGATGTGACGCAATTGCAAGCGATTGCTTCTGCTGTTATAATAAAATCGTAGAAAAAAATATCTGTGGGGTCAAGTCCAGCACGGAGGAGTGTTAAACGTGGAAATTAGAAGAGGAGATATCTTCTATGCGGATTTGAGTCCCGTAATTGGATCCGAGCAAGGTGGAGTAAGGCCTGTTTTGGTGATACAGAATGATATAGGGAACCGATACAGCCCTACCATTATTGTCTCGGCTATAACATCAAGGCTAAGCAAGGCCAAGTTACCGACCCACATCGAAATACCAGGAGAGATGTATGGCTTAAATAAAGACTCTGTCATTCTGCTGGAGCAGGTCAGAACGATTGACAAAAGGAGGCTGCGGGAGAAAACGGGACACCTGGATGAATTATTGATGATGAAGGTGAATGAAGCGCTTAGCACAAGCTTTGGATTGGAGACCAGGTATATACAATAACAAATACATAAATCGGCCATGTTGCAAATCTGAAAACAGGTAAAAAATCAAGATACAGTTTTTGGAGACTACACCGCCTGCCGAAAGCTGTAAAGGGGGTTTACAAATGAAAAAAGGAAGGGTTTTACTTCTGGCAATTTCTCTTGTTATGATCATTGCAGTCATCACGGCACAAGCTTCACCGGCACAACCGGGGAGTGAGTTTGATCCTCTGGTTACGAAAAGCTATGTGGATGAGCAGATTCAAATTCTTACACAAAAGATTGGAAGCGGAGCGCCCATTGGAAATTCAAGTGGCGAAGCACCGGTTTCAGGAGCGGTTGATCAGCAGGTTCTGAATAATCTGCGGACAGATATATCCGATTTAATGAATCTATCCATACAGGCCATTACCAGAATACAGGATCTTGAAAAGCAAAACCTGGAGTTGATCAAGAAGGTCGAAGAATTGCAAAAGGGGTTTGTGGTTGTTGATGCAGCAAAAGGACAGAAAATTATTTTGGGTGCCGGTTCCGAAGTTCTTGTCCGAAGTGGTGCAGCGAAAGCGATTCAAGGGGAATACGGCGGCCTGGCTGATGTGACTGCTGCCGTTGATTTAACCGAAGGTGCACAGCTAGTGAACCAGCACCTGTTGATTTCAGCCCGGGACGATGGGAGAGGAATTTATGTAACCTCCGATATCGCATATATGTTGATCCGAGGAAGCTATACCATAGAATAAGGGTAGTGCTATGAACAAAGAACGTTTTTTCCGGAATATTCTCGTTGCTGTTCTGTTTTTCTTAACCTTCTGGTTTGGTGTACGTCCTATCATTACCGGAGAAGAATTCGAATCCAGGTTGAGAAAAGCAAAAGGCCCTGCGGGAAAGAACCAATACAGTTTAGTGGTTATCGGAACCGAACCGGAGGGTGTAGCGGCAGCCTTGTCTGCATCGAGAATGGGCCTGAAGACATTGCTCGTAACGGAAGATTTGGATCCGGGCAGTTATATAAAATCTGGCCTCATTACATATACATCGCCAGACTATGCTTTCATTAATGGTGAAAATAAGAATCTGAACAATGGCATTTATACGGAGTTTTTCGGGGACACCGGAGGAAATTTCGCCATTGGGGATTACATCTCGGCTATCAGAAAAACCCTGGACAAACAACCAAATTTAAGGGTGATCTATGGTGCAGGTGTTCTGTCCGCCCAGATTAAAGACAACCTTGTTGAAAGTATTCAGATTTATGGTGACGGAGAAACTCAATCGGTTGAAGCTCCGATTTTTATTGATGCTACAGAGCACGGGATTCTGCTTTCAATTTGTGATGTCCCTTATTTTTCCGGGTCCGGTGATATACATGTTCCCGATTCCTTTATGCCGGTTGAGTATAACTTTATCGTGTCAAATGTAAAGTGGCAGGATATCGAAAGCATTCGTAAACGCAGTCAGATCATGGATGATTTCCAGTCCGTTCTAAAGCAATATGAGCGATACAGCAAAAAAACAAAAATTTCAAACCTCAGTTTTATCGGTCAGCCCGGAGACCAAATTGTCATCAGTGGGATAAGGATGCATGGCGTTAATGTGAGTGAGCCTGAAAGACTAAAGGAGGATTTAGGCACTGCATTGACAGAAGCGCAAATGTTAACCGCTTTTCTGCAATATGTTTTTGTACCCTTTGAAGAATGCACCTTCAAAACGGGTGCAGAGAAATTCTATATTCCGGAATACCGGCACTATGAAGGACGTTACAGGCTTCGTGTAGAAGATATCCTGGAGAACAGGGACTTTCCAAATAAGGTTGTCTTAGCTTCCGCGCCGGTTGATGCAGAGAAATTTGTGAACGCTGAATTATCAGAGGAGTATACCTATATCATGGGAGCTCCAGACCTATATTCCATTCCACTGGATTGTTTCATAACCGGAAATATCGATAATCTGCTGATGGTAGGGAAAAAAGCTTCTTTTTCATCTTTGGCGGCCACCAGCGCGGGAAGAATGGCGGTAAGCATTACAAGTGGCGAAGCCATGGGAATCACCGCAGCATATTGTTATCTGAACAATCTTTCCCCAGCTGAGTTGTCTGAAGCTCCCGGGGAGACGATGAAAGAGTATCAGAGTCTTTTGAAACGGGCTGGGATTATACTAGAAGACTTTAATATCGCCAACCCAAATAAGGATCACTGGGCATGGCCTTCTGTGAAAGTGTTGACCGAGTATGGTTTGGTTGCCGGAGGGCTTCGCAATGATTATCTGTTTGATGTAGAGGGCTATCAAGAGCACCTTGCGACGCTGATCATCAATTTGGTGGTGAAGGCATGCCCGCAGCAGTATACCCTGGATATGGACAGCAGGGTGCGTGCTTATGCCAGCAGCGATATTCTGACAGGTGAAAAGGCCGCTGAAATCTTATTAAAGGCGATAGATATCCCATATGAAGAGGGGGAGGCCTTTCAGAGGGCAAAAGATGAGGGGTTATTCCCTGAAAACGTATTGGAAAAAATCAGCCCTAACAAGCCTGTTACGTTGGATTGTGTATATGTGATGACCGTGAATCTGATTGAGCGCTTCAAATAGGGACATGCCACTGCTAAATCTTTTGATCCTGAAGATAATCTGCGATAAGAAGGTCTACGAATCTTCCATAGCTTTGCATACCTTCCGGCTGATTATTGCTTTTCAGGTAAGCTTCATTCAGTCGGTCGGCAATTTCAGCAGCTCCTTTTTTCTGGTTCTTTTCCCAAAACTCCCTTATCTCCTGTTGATCTGCCCGGATCTCATCGCTGATCAGTGCTGATATCTCTGTGTAAACCTCTGGAGACTGTTTATACAAGGCATTTCCTGTATAGGTCAGGGCTGAAAGATATCCCGAATACCGGAAGAGGTCGTCAGGATGATTCATGCAAGCCAAAAAACCGGCATAATTTGCTTCATCCTCCATGTTAATTCCCATTTGATGCGCAATCTCATGGCAAGCGGTGTGGGGCAGTGTTACCAAGGGAGGGTGAATATTGATGTTCGCCTCACCTGTGAAAAAATTGTATACACCGCTATAGCCCGATACAGTCTGAATCCATGAAAAAAGGTACAGACCTTTAACCCGGACACGTTGAGAATGAAAAACAGAGTATTTTTGTGCAAGGGGCGGATATCCTTCCCATGCTGTATCCAGAATCATTCTGATTTTCTTGGAATCGGAGCTGTTGACAGCGGGTAGCATGGAGCGGGCCTCATTTGCACTTTGAACAAGTGCTTGATAGGTTTTGGCGAGCGTAGTGACAGAAGTTTCCTGCACGGACAGACTAAGCTGGTCTTTTAGAGGTATACGGTAGTTATTCAAGCTCCAGGTAAACTGAAAAAGAAAGAGACCTACACAAACCAAGCTGAAAACCTGAGTTCCGAAACGAATACTTTCCTCCTTGAAGGTTTTCCTAAACACAGACTGTATCAGACGGTAGAACCGGTACAAACCAAAAAGAACCAAGCAGACAATGATTAGCTCATAAAACGAAAACCGAAAGGGATTAATGATTGCAAGTTGAATCCTAGACGTGACACGGTATAACCCTCGGGAGAAATATTTCTCAACGAATGCGGGATGACCTGCCGCAACTCTTTTCGCAACCTGGGCCAGTATTAACAGCAGGAATGAAATAGCAGCCATCTTGAGGGCTGCTTTCTTATTCAGTTTTGCCTTTTCATTTAACAGTGTTTGTTTTCTCATATCAATAACTCATCTTATTTAAAGAAGCGTGTTTTGTATGTTAAGAAAACGAATCGGGGCAAATCCAACATACGCTTATAGCGTTTTGGTTCCCGAATCAGCCTGAAAAGCCACTCAAGCCCAGCTTTTCGCATAAACTCCGGTGCCAGTATTGCAGTACCTGCAAGAATATCGATGCTTCCACCCACACCAATACAGACCTTGCAATTGAGGCGATACATATTCTGGTGGATCCAGAATTCCTGCCTGGGTGCCCCAAGACCAACAAGCAGGATGTCGGGTTTCGCCTTGTTTATGTTTTCAATAACTGAACTTTCCTCTTCAGCGGTAAAATAGCCGTGCGCATAACCCTTAATATTAATCTTGCCATACTTGGACACAATGTTCACTGCAGCCATCTCGGCCACACCAGGTTGACCGCCCAGAATGTAAAAGCCCGTATTTTTTCCTCTGGAAGCCAAAAACAGGTTTTTTACCAGATCGATACCGGATACCTTTTCTTTTAATGGCGTTTTTAATACCCTTGCGCCCAGAATGAGCCCTGCACCGTCTGGAACCAACAATCCAGCTTCGTTCAGTACATTTTTCAGCTCGGGATTCCTTTGTGCCTGCATTATGATTTCGGAATTTGGCGTGTAGACGGCATGTATGGTGTCGCCGGCAACCCAATGCAAAACTGTTTCCACGGCTTCCTGCATGGTCGTGTTATGGATTTTAACTCCGTGTATATTCACTCTGTCCATAAAAAGGATGTTCCTCCGTGAAGGCATGTGTTGAAGCTGCTTGCGTCCAGCCTGTGCCTCGTTATATATTATAACAATCGAAGAATTTTCGCAAGCAGCAAACGCTAGTGCTCCCACGAGTGGTTAACTCCGCCATCCGCGGGCTTTCATGCATGACTATTCGGCCTGCTTCAGTTTTGCAAAGGAGGCCATTAATCTTTTCATGCCGTAATCGTCGAAATCAATTTCCAGCCTGAAATCAGTACCTTCAGGAACTTTTTTCAGGACGGTTCCCTTGCCAAACTTTTTGTGAATCACACGTACACCCACGTCCAAACCGTCCATGTTCAGCTCTTCAGCCTTCGCGAAAGAGGCTGTGCGCTGTTTCCATGTATCCAAACTGTCAGTTTTGAAGACAGGTGTGGATTTCAGCATTTTTTGTGGCTTTATCGTTCCATCATCAAACAGGTTTCCCGGTATTTCATCAAGAAACCGGGAAGTTCTGTTATAGGTTGTATTTCCAAAAAGCATTCTGCATTTTGCGCAGGTCATGTAAAGCTGTTCCCTGGCCCTAGTTATTCCTACATAACACAGGCGCCTTTCTTCTTCCATCTCACTTTCCTCACCGATAGAACGATAACTGGGGAATAGCCCTTCCTCCAACCCGCCCAAAAAAACCACCGGAAATTCAAGCCCTTTCGCGCTGTGCATGGTCATCAGCATCACCCGGTCAGGCTGCGAATCAATGTTATCTGTATCCGCAACAAGAGAAATTTGTGCCAGAAAATCTTCAAGAGAGGGATTCTCCTCTTCACTGGTCCTGACAAACTCCAGGGCAACCGATTGAAACTCTCGGATGTTTTCAATCCGGCTCTTGGCCTCTTCTGTGCCCTCCAGCTCCAATTCCTGCACAATTCCGGTTTCATCAATGACGGTTTTAATCCATTCGGTCAACTCGGTATACGGCGCGATAGTTCTTAAACGTGCCAGTTTGTCAACAAAAGACTTCAGTTTCTGCGAAGCTCTTGACAGCTCAGAAATACCATGTGCCTCAAGAAGAATGGAATAAATGCTGACATCTCTGCTCATTGCAAGACTTTCAGCCTTATCAATGGTCGTTTTGCCGATACCTCTTTTTGGGACATTGATAATCCGTTTCAGGCTGATATCATCATGAGGATTATGAATTGTCCGAAGATAGGCAATGATGTCTTTTATCTCTTTACGATCATAGAACTTGTGCCCACCGATGATCTTGTACGGAACGCCTGTCTTCATGAAAGCATCTTCATAAACACGGGATTGGGCATTAATCCGGTACAGAATGGCATAATCCCCATACTTTCTGGCACCGCTTTCTACTTCCCTCTGAATCACCGTTGCGGTATACCAGGCCTCCTCCCGCTCGTCCTGTGCATGATACAACCGTATTGGATCGCCGGGGTTATTTTTCGTCCAGAGTGTTTTGGGTTTTCTGCCACGATTATTCTGTATTACCTGGTTTGCAGCATTAAGTATTTTTTCTGTTGAGCGGTAGTTTTGTTCCAGCTTGACAACATAGCAATCCTTGAAATCCTTTTCAAAGTCGAGGATGTTACGAATATTTGCACCCCTCCAGCCATAAATAGACTGGTCGTCATCTCCTACAACACAGATGTTTCTATGCTGTTGTGCAAGCATGCTGACCAGCGTATATTGCGCTGTGTTGGTATCCTGGTATTCATCCACGAGAATATATTTAAACTTTCCCTGATAGTAGTCAACAACCTCTGGAAATTGAGAAAATATTCTGACAGTATACATGATTATATCGTCAAAATCCAATGCATTGTTTGTCTTCAGTTTTTTTTGGTATAACGCATAGATTTTAGCCACCTTGCGAAGCCGAAAGTCGGAGCCAACCATTTCTGTGTAACTGTCCGGATCGATCAATTCATCTTTAGCCCTGCCGATTTGGGCCAGCATCTGCTTTGGCGGAAAATTTTTGTCATTATATCCAAGCTGATTTAAACAGTCCTTTATCACAGTTTCCTGATCAACTGTGTCATAAATGATAAAGTTACTGTCAAAACCAATCCTTTCAATTTCCCTTCTCAAAATTCTTACACAGCATGCATGAAAGGTACCTATCCATACATCCAACGCCCGAGTACCGACAAGCTTTTCAATACGCTCCTTCATTTCTTTGGCTGCTTTGTTTGTAAAGGTAATTGCAAGTATATTCCAAGGCGCAACATTTTTTTCTTCAATGAGCCACGCGACACGATGTGTCAGGACTCTGGTTTTCCCGGACCCCGCCCCTGCCAGAATGAGCAAAGGACCTTCGGTATGCAGCACGGCTTCTTTTTGCATAGGGTTTAACCCCTGGATCAGATCCATTATCAATCCTCCCGTATCATTTGTAACATTCATTATACAGGTTAATGAAGAGGTTTGCAAACGTCTGTTCTCTATCGCTAAGAACCCTGTGCGCGGATCCTCCGAGTGGGAAATCCCTGCAGAAAACATACGGACAACAACCACAATTAAGTCGTAGTGTAGCATGCGATAAGTGGTATAATATTATCAAAAACCTATATAATCAGCGCAGTAAAGCAGGCATTGAGAATCAAAATTTGAAGAATATAAGGAGGTTTTACATCAAATGGAGATAGTCGTATTGGATGGATATACATTAAATCCAGGTGATATATCATGGCAAGGACTTGAGGCGTTGGGGAATCTAAAGGTATATGACAGAACACCAGAGGATAAGGTTGTCGAGAGAATTGGAGAGGCAGAAATTGTGTTTACGAATAAAACAGCGCTGACCAGGGGGATCTTTAGCAGAGCGCCGAATATCAAATACATTGGGGTTTTGGCAACCGGTATAATGTCGTTGACATTGATGCTGCAAAAGAATACGGAATAAAGGTAACCAATATTCCCACATATGGAACGATGGCTGTTGCACAGTATGTTTTTGCATTGCTCCTTGAAATGTGCCATCATGTGAGTGAACACAACAACAGGGTAAAGAATGGAGAATGGACGGAGTCCTCTGACTTTTGTTTCTGGAGTTATCCTTTGATTGAACTTGCGAATAAAAAAATGGGTATTATCGGACTGGGTAGAATAGGCTATGCACCGGCCAATATTGCCAAGGCATTCGGGATGAATGTTTTGGCATATGACAGCTATCCAAACAAAGAATTGGAAGACAAACACCTGAAGTACGTACCGCTGGATGAGCTCTTGGCGGAATCTGACGTGATCAGCCTGCATTGCCCGTTGTTTGATAGTACAAAGGGGATAATTAACAAAAAGAGTATTGCAAAAATGAAGGATGGGGTATTTATTATAAATACTGCAAGAGGGCCCTTAATAATTGAAGAAGATCTGGCGGACGCACTGAATACTGGAAAAGTTGCGGGCGCTGCTGTTGATGTCGTCTCAGCCGAACCGATAAAACCCGATAATCCGCTGTTAGGAGCAAAGAACTGCATCATAACACCGCATATTGCGTGGGCTCCCAAGGAATCGAGAGAGCGCCTGATGAATATTGCTGTCGACAACCTGAAGGCCTTTCTCAATGGGAAACCGGTTAATGTCGTAAATTACTGATTCTCTGGTGGGAAAGAGCTTATCACAAATATCATAGAAAAGTTTTGATTTCAATAGCGGTGATTCAACCAAAGGATATTTGGTATCTTGCCCAATGCAAGTCATAAAAATGATTACCATGGGTATACTTCTATACAGAAGGCTAAAAGCTGAACAGTATGGGAGGGAATGGTATGAGTGAGAAAATAACAATGGGGGAATTCAAGCAGGTTGGAGAAAACTGCAGCCAATATCAGCCTGACAGAAGAGGTCTGCAGGCTTCAATGGCTGTTACCGGTGAGAACGAGGTTTCCTGTATAACCTGCCGTAACTGGTCCGGTAAAAGATGTGTCATCGATGCCTTTGATAATGTGGCTGTAAACCTGGGGATACTGCCTGAAGAAGAATAAGTACTGAAAAACAAAAGCAGACCTTAAATTCATGAAAGGTCTGCTTTTCTATGCCTTTCCGATGGTCAAATCTACATACAAGCGCATTGGAATCTTTGCATTTCACTTCTCAGGGCATGAGCGTAATTGACTGTTTTCATCCATACCCCAAGGTAGATCCAATATAAGAATGATGCATGTAGGAAATTGCTTTTAGATTACTTTTTGCCATGGAGGATTCAATATAATAAGGATAAAAAACTCCAGAAGGTTGATGGAGTTATTATTTCCGGGAAAAATGTAAAACGACAGGGTCAGACATATCAACTGTGTATAATTGAAACATACAAATGACAAAACCGGGAGGTTTCAACGATGAAAAGCACATCCATATCCAACCGCAGTATGCTCTTTTTTATGAGAAAAATCATTCCTTCAACAAATCCGTTCAAAACACTCGCCACAGCAGACTTTTTGTCCTGTCTGTTTGCAGGCACCTTATCTCAGGGTATGTTATTTGGATCACTCAAACCCTTTGGATTCGCTTTTTACGCCGCATACCCAAGTAATTTATTCATGAAGGTGCTGATGCTGATTGCCATTATTGCTGGTAATCTCTTTAGCGGGGATGTACTGTCGGCATTAAGACAAACAGCTGTCATTTTACTTTATGAGTGGATTAAAAAGCTTATACAAAGAAAAGAACAGGAAAAGGAATTGTTACAGAATGCAATGTTAGCTTCTGCAGCAACAGCGGGAACAGGCTTGCTTATTTTCGTTGTGAGCGGGCAATACGTTGAATCCCTTTTGCTTCTTGTTATGGAGGTTGTTCTGGTATGTGTTGCAACCGCTCTGTTCTCCATAACATTTTATGGGCAGGACGCATCATTCAGGGATCGATATGTAGGACAAAAGAATATGGGATATTTCGGCCTGCTGATTATGGGAGGAGCATTTTTACTGGGGGTATCAGGTCTTCAAATTCCGGGGGTTTCCCTGGATAGGATCATGGCCGGTACTGGAATCTTAATGCTGACCAGACATTTCGGGCCTGGTTTTGGAGCCTGTGCAGGAACTATCGCCGGGCTATCTCTGGCTACTGCATATCCGCAATCACTTCCCTCCCTGATAGGCATCTATGCTATCTCAGGGCTGACTGCGGGGATGCTCCAAAAGTCGAAGATTGCTGCGGGGTTAAGCTTCTTTTTCGTACAGTTTTTATTTCTGCTAACCGTGAGAGAAGTGTACCTTGATTGGTCAGATATCGTTATACCGATCATCCTGTTCTGGGTGATACCAGATTTAAAGAAAGGAAAGTTGATCGTTCTTCGAAATTATGTTTCGGGAGAGACAATGGAAGAAAAAAAGATGGACAAGGTGCGGATGACCTTGTCAAAACGCCTGGAAAGCATGTCCATAGCACTGTGCAGAATGGCTCATACAGTAGAGAAACAGCTAAACGGCCGGGTGGATAAAAGAGGAGAAGTAGCTGGTGCAGTCATGGAACAATTAACGCAACAGGTATGCAGTTTCTGCGGCAAATCATCCACCTGTTGGGAAACAAAACTATTTTTCACATACAAGACAATGAATACGCTGATCGATTCTTTGCAAAGCCATCATGTAAGTTCCAGCCGTGAAGTGGAACAGGAGCTGAACCGCTTCTGTGTTAAATCCGGAGCGGTCATCGATGCTCTTCTTCGGATTATTGAACTGAAAAGGATTGACAGAGTATGGCAAGAGACGGTTGTTGAAACCCAAAACGCGATACCCGGACAGATATTCTGTGTTTCGGAAATTCTTACAAAAATCTCACAGGAGATCCTTCAGGCAAACGAAATCTTTGGCGAGGAAGAAAAAAAGCTTATGACCCTATTAAGGAAAAACGGTTTTCCTGTTTATGAATTGGATATAAGGCGGGGAGCCAACGGCAAATTCATGGTAACAGTAAACCTTGAAGAATGCAAAGGCTATCAGAACTGCTCAGGGCAGGTTGCCCGACTTGTGTCACAGGTTTTGGGAGTACAGATGCTGGTGGAGGAGGGAGAGTGCAAAGCTGCATGCAGCAGTTGCTCCATCAACCTGAAGGAAAAAGAGAATATGGGCATCACAACAGGCATAGCACGAATAAGAAAAGACAAGGCAAAGGTTTCAGGAGATTCGTTTACATTTCTAAAAACCTGGGATGGAAAGTATATCGCAGCTATCAGTGATGGTATGGGAAGTGGAAGAGAAGCAAACAGGCTGAGTGAGACAGCCATTGGGTTGTTTGAGCAGCTATTGGACTGTGGTTTATCTGTACGATTGTCCCTGTCCCTGGTGAATATGATGATTGAAATCAGCAGCCCGGAGAAATATGCCACGATGGATGTGTCATCCATTGATCTATATACTGGAGAAACAGAATTTTATAAACTGGGGGCCATGCCCAGCCTTATTATTAATGGAAGAAATATTGACTACATACAGATCGATAATCTTCCTGCCGGCTTGCAGCAGAAAAATGCCATCACGTTTGAAAAGAGGAAAATAACAGATGGTGAGTTCATCATCATGATGACAGATGGTGCATTTGACAAGCTTGCCAACGGGGATGAGAATACGTTGCTTGAAAAAGTTATTCGTCTAAATCATACCCTGAACCCACAGGAACTGGCTGAACATATACTGAGCAGTGCTTGTAAAGGTTCCAATTCGGTCTGTGATGACATGACAGTGCTTGTAGCCAAACTATGGTGTAAAGCAGGCTAAATCTTAGTCGGAGCAGTGGCAGCCTGGAATATCCTTATCCCACTGCTCTAATTTTTTTCTCCTGTACAAACAGTTCACCAACACGATTCACGTCACCAGCTCCCATGGTAAGGATCATATCCCCTGGGGAAGCATCGCGGATCAGTTGGTCGACAATATCCTTAAATGAAGAAATGTATACTGCGTTGTTCATGACTTGGTTGATGCTTTGCGCTAATTGAGAAGAATGAATAAGGCCGGTATCCTTCTCTCTTGCGGCATATATGTCTGTTAAATATACCTTGTCTGCCATAGTAAAGGCCTTGGAAAACTGATTCATCAGCTCGTATGTTCGGGTGTAGGTATGTGGTTGAAATACACAAAGGACTTTCGCTCTCGCACAGCTTTTGGCAGCCTTCAATGTAGCAATAACCTCCGTCGGATGATGCGCATAATCATCTACTACCCGGATACCATCTACGGTTCCTTTATGCTCGAAACGGCGGTGGGTTCCGGTAAATTTCCGAAGGCCTGCGCGAATCATTTCAACAGGAATACCGAGACTGTAACATGCTGCATAACATGCAAGGCTGTTGCTTACATTATGCAATCCGGGAATACTGAGCTTTATACGTTGTAAGCTTCTTTTGTTATGGACCACATTGAATGAAGCTAAACCGTTTTCATCAAAAGAAATATTTCTGGCTGACCAGGTAGCTTTCGGTGAAGTCAAACCATAGGTGACTGATCGGCAGCCAACATGTTCGGTTAACCTGGCAACGCGTTCATCGTCAACATTTGCAATAAGTATCCCTTTAGGAGAGAGCTGCCCCGCAAAACGGGAGAACGATTCATAGATATGATCCAGATCCCGAAAATAATCAAGATGATCCTGTTCCATATTCAATATGATTGCCATATATGGGTGAAACTTTAGAAAGCTATCCTTATATTCACAGGCTTCGGTAACAAAATAAGGGGAGTTTCCAATACGGGTTGTGCCGCCAATCGAATCCAGAATTCCCCCGATATGCACTGTGGGATCATCATCGGACTCTATCAGACACGAGGAGATCATCGAAGTGGTGGTAGTCTTGCCATGAGTGCCTGCCACGGAAATACTCTTTTCATATATCTTCATAATTTCCCCTAAAAGCGCGGCTCTGTCAATAACGGGAATTCCCTTTTGCCTTGCCGCCTCCAGCTCGGGATGGTTATAATTCATAGCAGCGGTATAAACCACCAGTTTCTGATCGGTTATGTTGGATGGTTCCTGCTTCAAAAAAACAGGTATTTTTTTTTGCTTTAACCGCTCTATCGTTGGTGAGTTCTTTTCATCAGAGCCAGTTATCTGAATACCCATATTCAGTAGTATTTCACATAGACCGCTCATACTGATGCCGCCTATACCCACCATATGAACAGTTGAACCGATCAGGTTCTGTAAAAGAAGATTATTCATAGCAACACCTCTAAACGATTGAATTGAGGTTATTCACCAGTATTTTCCATACACCTGCGTTGCAGCAGAAGCAAATGCATCCGGAGCTTCAGCTGCCGTATTCCGACAGTCGGGTAATGATATTATAACCAAGCCAATTATACTATACATCAATAGCTGAAACAAGGCTGGCATCTTTCTCCCAAATATATATATTCCCCGGTTTATCCCCCACCTATTCGTGGATTTTAGCCCTTGCGCCCCAAAATACACTTCCTCTGTCCGTGGCCTTTAGGGCACGGGGTCTTCGGAGCAATTTGATAAAAATCAACGCATTTCATGCACATCATCCCGGCATAAAATGCGTGACTTGCTCTGTCCTGGATTCCGAAGTCTCTTTTTGGTGAGGCATTCTCATTAACAGTACTCCTATCTGGTGATGATTGAATCAAACAATCTGTATGATAACGTGATTGTTGCCATACAGCCCTCCATCCAATGCTGCGCCTTTGGTATATCAATTCATATTTATTATATGCAGATGCCATTCTATTTTTCACACCATAATTTAGATTGATAATGATTTGTACTTCTGGATTCGTTTTACCATTCCAAATATAGATTAACTGAAACAATTTCCACGAAATCAAGACATATATCTTTGAAATGAATCCACGTGTGAACCCAGCAGAACAGCAGTCTTCCTCAGCGAAACAAACGAAAATGGAGAAACCTATAGGCATAGGCAGTATTTTTCTGAATGAGATATCCCCAGGAACGGTTGAATTATTAATTTGTAATAAATTTCATAAAAAAAGAAGGATTTTTTAAATTTGTGGCGAATAATACCCTATAACGGAAAAATTGGATAATTCATTGCATTTAATCTGCAGGTTAGCCAAGCATTTCCAAACAACACAAGGACACGGAAGGTGGTACAGAGATGGAAATTACAGATATCCGCATCAGAAGGATTGAATCAGAAGGGAAAATGAAGGCTGTTGTGTCTGTGACATTTGACAATGAGTTTGTAGTTCACGACATTAAAATCATTGAAAGCCAAAGTGGACTTTTCATTGCAATGCCAAGCAGAAAGACACCAAGTGGTGAATTCAGGGATATCGCTCATCCTATTCACTCGGAAGCTCGTTCCAATATTCAATCAGCAATTCTCGAAAGGTATCAAACGATGCTGGTAGAAGAAGAAGCAGGGGTAGCAGTAAGCTCTCTTACAGAAGATGAATAATTAATAAGAAATAGCAGGCACTTACATCAGCTTAAGTGCCTATATTTTCTAAAAAAGGAATCACTTGCACTAGCAATTGACTCCTTTTTTTCTTGTCACGGATGTTGGCAATGAAAAATAATAACGAAATGCAACACGAAATTTTTGACTCGGTTAGCAGTGGAATTATTTTTTACACAAACCATTGGTGGAATGTGTATTTTTTTTATTGCGATACAAAATTGTACATTGTATACATTGTTACGAACCGATCAATCGGCTGGAATTCCTTGCTACAAAACCCGGATAGCCCTTGAAACAAAGCAATTTCAGGTGATTGGTGCAGAGGATCCGGGAAGGATTTGAAGGACCACTTGTTTTTGTTCATTTTGTCTGTTGAAAAAAGAAAGGAAACATGAGAGAATGTTCATGATAGGGAACATACAAAATACCACAAAGTTCCTGTCTTGAAAATTTTTAATCCTGCAAGCTTAAAACCTGGAAATTATTGCTGAAAAATGGGTAGAATGTTTCAGTGGTATACTGTTACAACAATACAGATTTTGATATTCGGCAGAAAACTACAGAGCGCCCTGATTTCTCAGGTTGCAATAACAACAAAACTGCGGATGTAGGTTTCGAATGTGAAAGGCATAAACCTAAAGAAGTATGCGGAGGTTATCGAGCATGAATTTTCATGGAAAAGACATTAAAATATTTGCGGGCAATTCAAACAGAAGCCTTGCAGAAGAGATTGCTGCAAAAATCGGATTACCGTTGGGGGCTTCTAATGTTGGCCGTTTCAGCGATGGTGAAATAGCCATCAGTATTAATGAGGTGGTAAGAGGATCGGACACATTCATAATACAATCCACATGCACACCCGTTAACGATAATCTGATGGAGCTTCTCATTTTAATCGATGCACTGAGAAGGGCATCTGCCGGAAGAATTACCGCTGTAATTCCCTATTTTGGTTATGCGCGTCAGGATAGAAAAGCAAAAGCGAGAGATCCAATTTCAGCAAAACTAACTGCAAACTTAATCACAACGGCGGGCGCAGACAGGGTTTTAACAATGGATCTGCATGCCACCCAGTTGCAGGGTTTCTTTGATATTCCACTCGATCAGCTTTTCGGAACACAGTTGATCGCACAATATATATTGGATAAGTTCGGTAACCTGGACGATGTTGTCGTTGTCTCACCCGATGTTGGAAGTGTTTCCCGAAGCAGAAAGTTTGCCGAAAAATTGGAAGTGCCCTTGGCTATTATCGATAAACGTCGTCCCAGGGCGAATGTTTGTGAGATAATGAATATTATTGGTGATGTTCGGGATAAAAGATGTTTGCTGGTAGATGACTTAATTGATACAGCCGGTACGGTTGTCAGTGCTGCCAATGCGTTGATGGATATTGGCGCGAAAGAGGTTAATGCCTGTTGTACGCATGGTGTACTGTCCGGACCGGCGATCGAACGTATAAGAAATTCGCCCATCCGGGAGCTGGTCACGTTAAATACGATTCCTGTTACCAAGGAAAAGAAAATTGACAAGATTACCGTTCTGAGTGTGGCCGAAATTTTTGCCGAAGCGATTGAACGGATTTATGGTGACATCTCCATATCAACCTTGTTTACACAGCAGTAAGAATTTCAAAAACACGGCGGATTCTGAAGGCAGTAAAGTCTGATAGCTGAGCTGTTTCAACGAGCGCTTGCGCGAATTGTGCGCCAAAAGAAAGCGCCTTCCTTGCTCGGGTTGTGTGCAACGCGCTGCGAGCATTTTATCGAATGGCCATCAGCCGGGGATTGCACCCACCACTGAAGCAGAAATCGGTTTGTCCCCCGCCGCTGGAGGCATGGGTCTTCGGGAATTTGATAAAGCTGCTATGGTGGTTCTGCTGTTCCAATAGGACCAGGATCGAGCAATGCTCCTTCGGTTCGAAACAGATGCTGGCTGGGGAATGAAAAGTTTGCTTGATGAAGCAGACTTTTTCTGTATATACTGAAACTATATATTGGGTTAGGGTTTTTATTTTCACAAACAGACAAGGAGGAACCGTCATGTTCGTTTTGGCAGGCCTTGGGAACCCAGGCGGGGAGTATGACAGGACCAGACATAACGTAGGCTTTGAAGCGATCAATTATCTATCAGCTCTTTACCGTATTCCAACAACAAAGGCAAAATTTAAAGCCCTTGTAGGGGAGGGTATTATTCAGGGTGAAAAAGTCCTCCTGGTGAAACCGCAAACATATATGAACAACAGCGGCGAGTCGATAAAAGCAGTCTTGGATTTTTTTAAGCTTGAACCACAGAAGCTAATTGTAATATACGACGACATTGATCTGGAAACCGGTGCAGTCCGTATTCGAATGCAGGGGGGCGCTGGTACGCATAATGGCATGCGCTCTATTTTGTATCACCTGGGCACCGAAAAGTTTCCACGAATCCGTATCGGAGTGGGCAGACCAGAGCCCCATTATGATCTGGTCTCGTATGTGCTGGGAAAGTTCAGTCTGGACGAGCAGAAAGTAATTAGTGAAGCAATTGAAAATATATCAGGGGCAGTTGGAGAAATCATGGTTGCAGGAATTGAATCGGCTATGGGAAAATACAATGATGCAAAAAAGAATATCTCCTAAAAATAACATGGAGCGAACGATGAATAACCAGCGATGGGAAAAATGGGAAGAAATACAGAAAATACAAATCGATGTGGAAAAAGGGTACTCTATCGCCATCAATGGTCTGGCTGATACTCAGAGGCATCATCTTGTACATGCGATTGCATCAAAATCAGGTAAAAAAGCTATATATGTAGCTGCAAATGATTTACAGGCCAGGAAAGCCTATCGAAACTTCCAGAACCTGTTCCAGGAAGGAGCACTTTATTTTCCTTTCAGGGATAAAATGTTATATGATGTGGAGGCCAAGAGCCATGATCAGGCCTTTCAACGCATAGAAGGACTTCATCGCCTTCTTTCATATGACTATTCTATCATGATTCTATCCTGCGAATCCTTATTGGACTACTTTATGCCACCTGACGAATTTCAAATGCTTCCGCTCACCTTTGCTATGGGGGATAGCATCAAACCGGAGCAGGTTATTTCACACCTGGTGGACATGGGGTATGAACGGGAAGTGCAGGTGGAAGGGCCCGGACAGTTTTCTGTTAGAGGCGGCATCCTGGATATTTTTCCGGTGCAGCTGACCAAACCTGTACGAATTGAACTTTTTGATATTGAAATTGATTCGATACGGTATTTTGATGTGGAAAATCAGAGATCTTTCGAAAGAATCGACAGCGTTGTCGTGCTACCAGCAAATGAGTTTATTATTGGGAAGAAGCGTGCTGAAGATACTGCAGAACTAGTCCAGTCAGAGTTGTCTGAGATTCTTTCAAAACTGAAGGACAGAGAACTTGCCGAGACCTTCAACAAGAACTTCGAACGATATATTGAACAACTGCAAAATGCCCATCATTTTGCTGGGATTGATAAGTTTATTCCGTATTTTTATCAGGAAAAAACCTCTATTTTTCATTATATTGATCGCAAAGCAATTGTACTCGTGGAAGATGTAAGCCGTATGCGAAGCCGTCTTTCCAATGTTGTCGAGGAGCATTACAGACAATGTGAGATTCTTATGGAAAAGGGAATGCTTCTGTCTGGTTCATATTCGATGTACTTCGATCCGCAAGATTTGCCCAGACTACTTGACGGACGGCAGGTTGTCCATTTGAACAGTCTGGATGAAGGAAGAAGCCTGACGGACATCTATAGAAATGTCCCGTTGCAGGGTAAAAACGTGGAATCCTATCAGGGGTATCTTGAGGAACTGAAAAAAGACCTTCATCTGTGGCTGAAACAAGGATATCTTATCACGATGATGGCAGCTACAGATCAAAGGGTAGAAGGGCTTTACCAGCTATTGTCCGATGACGGTATCCGTGTATATAAACAATATCCGGCGGATGATTTCCCCTGTGTAGTTATCCGGCAGGGGCTTTTGGAAAATGGTTTTATCTATCCGGAAATCAAGTGGGCGGTTGTTAGCGAGAGTGATATCGGGGCAAAGAAAAGAACGAAAGCCCATCAGCAATTCAAGGATGGACGGAAAATAAATGTTTTCACCGACTTGCAGGCTGGAGATTATGTGGTTCATCAAACACATGGCATAGGGCATTATATTGGTATTGAGTCACTGGAAGTGGAAGGGGTTAAACGGGAATACCTGAAGGTGGAATATCGCGACGGAGGTCTTCTGTATATACCAACCACCCAGATGGACCTTATTCAAAAGTATATCGGTACCGAAGGTAAAAGCCCGAAGCTGAATAAGCTGGGCGGCACCGAATGGTCAAAGGAAAAGAAGAGGGTAAAAGAAGCGCTGAAAGATTTGGCGATGGGCCTGATCCGCTTGGAGGCCGAACGGTCTGCAAGGGAAGGGTTTGCCTTTTCAGCTGACACCATATGGCAAAAACAGTTTGAAGAACATTTCCCATGGGAAGAGACAAAAGATCAGCTTCGATGTACCGAAGAGATTAAACAGGACATGGAATCCAAACGAATTATGGATCGATTGCTGTGTGGTGATGTGGGTTATGGTAAAACGGAGGTTGCGCTACGGGCAGTTTTTAAAGCGGCCATGGATGGAAAGCAGTCTGCTTTCCTTGTACCGACGACGGTTTTGGCATCCCAGCATTATGAGAACTTCAAGAAACGTTTCGAGCCATTCCCGGTTACGGTGGATATGTTAAGCAGGTTCAGGACGAGCAGCGAACAAAAGAAAATCATAAAGGATTTGAAGTCTGGAAAGATAGATGTGATCGTTGGTACCCACAAGCTTTTCAATCAGGACATCCGGTTTAAGGATCTCGGGCTTTTAGTCATTGACGAAGAGCAAAGATTTGGAGTAGAACAGAAAGAGAAGATTAAAGGCCTGTATCCAAAGGTAGACATCCTAACACTTTCTGCCACACCGATCCCCAGAACGTTGCATATGTCTCTAACCGGAATAAGAGATATAAGCACCATTGAAGAGCCGCCAGAACAACGGTATCCTGTTCAAACGTATGTTTTGGAGTACAGGGAGGATGTTGTTTTAGATGGAATTACAAGAGAAGTTGCCAGGGAAGGCCAAGTTTTCTATCTGTTTAACCGTGTAAAAGGCATTCAAGCCAGAGCGGCCCGACTACAGGAGCTTTTACCGGATATCGGTGTTGGCTATGCCCATGGTCAGATGAGCGAACGTCAGCTTGAAAAGGTCATTCTGTCCTTTATAAACAGAGAGTTTGATGTTTTGGTATGTACCACAATTATTGAATCGGGTATCGATATGCCAAATGTAAACACAATTATCGTTGAGGATGCCGACAGACTAGGGCTTGCTCAGCTTTACCAATTGCGGGGGAGAGTTGGAAGATCAAACCGTTTGGCTTATGCTTATTTGACTTATCGCAAGGACAAGGTTTTGAATGAGGTCGCTGAAAAACGTCTGAAGGCTATTCGGGAATTTACTGAATTTGGTTCAGGGTTTAAAATTGCGATGCGCGACCTTCAGATCAGGGGAGCGGGAAACCTGCTTGGACCGGAGCAGCATGGCCACATGGAATCTGTTGGCTATGATACGTATGTAAAGCTTCTTGAAGAAACAGTCAGGGAATTGAAAGGGCAGCCCGTTCAGACTGATGCCAGTGAAGTCGTCATCGAGTTCAAGCTGGATGCCTATCTCGATAAAGAATACATTCCGGATGAAAAGGCAAGACTGGACATGTATAAAACCATCGCCGCTATGAAAACCGATGAGGATGCCAGCGATGTTTATGATGAACTGATAGACCGGTACGGAAATATTCCTGAGCCTGCCGCTAATTTGGTTGAAATTGCACTGATTAGAAAAATGGCAGGTGCTTGTGGGTTCCACATGATAAAACAAAAGAACGATATGGTGCTTATGTATTTCAGAGATAAGGTTACCTTGCCCCTGCCCGCCTTGTCCAAACTGGTACAGGAGGAGAAGGGCAAATTGCTTTTTTCAGCTGGAAAGACGCCATATCTTTCATATAAAACGAAAGGGTTGGGCGCAAAAGAATCCCTTGACAATATTAAGATTTTATTACAGCAGATTCAAAAATTGCAGTTAATAGAATAATTGATTATAATTAAATTGTCTCGAATAGCAAACATACAAGTAATAATTCCAATTATACAGCAGACGTGGATAATGATCCGTCAGGACCATTAAGGATTGGTGTAAATGAAGCGAATTTTAACCATTGTACTCGTTGTAGTGGTAGCTTTAGCAGGGGTAGGCTATTTTATATGGGAATCACAGAGCTATGTTGCAAAGGTTGGAAACCAAAAGATCGTCAACCATGAGTACATTTTTTTCCTGCGTGCACAGAAAATTGACACTCAAAGGCAAGCGGGCGTGAACACCCAGCAGGACATTCATGCGCTGTGGGTTACGCCTGTCGATGGTGATGATCCAAAAACAATTGTCATGAATCAAGCCCTTGAAAATGCAAAAGAGTTTAAAATACAGCTGATAAAAGCAGAACAGAGCAATATAAAGTTATCGGGCAAGGAAAGAAAAGAAATACTGGAAAATCTGAATGCGTCCATGCAAAACAAGGAGATAGCGAATTATGTAAAAAATGATCTGGGCCTCACACTGGCTCAGTTCAAGGATATGATGCTGAAATCCGAGATTGTAAACCGCTTGGCGCACGACTTTATAGAAAACAACCATGATGCTGTAACTGTTACCGAACAGGAAGCTGCATCATATTATCAGCACAACAGGGATGCTATTGATGAAGTAACCGTAAGCCATTTGTTTATCTCAACAGAGCAAGAAGGCTTAACCGATACGCAGAAACAGGAGAAAAGGCAATACGCCAATGGTTTACTGGAACAGCTCAGGCAAGGGGAAGATATTACTGCTTTAATCAGAGAATACTCAGAGGATGCTTTATCTAAAGATAGCGAAGGTTTATATACATTTACTTACGCTCAGTCGAATACTCAAAAATATCTATGGGTATTTAGCGACTGGGCTTTTAGTTCAGAACCCGGTGAATTTGAAATGATTGAAAGCCAGTATGGTTATCATATTGTTAAGCTCGAAAATAAAACGACCTTTGACGATAAAGAGGAACAGATAAAGAACACGATAAAGTCTCGGAAACTGAATGAACTTTATTATAATCAGGTTCAGGAATGGAACAAGGATCCGAGCTTAAATCTGGTTAAAAATGAAAAAGTACTGTTTCGAATAACACAAAAGAGCTTTCAGTAATAATGGGAATTGTTCATGCCCGTGATAGGCGCGTGGCTATGGTATGAACGTTATGCAAACAAACTACGATTATAAAAACCTTAAAACTGTATGCTAAGAACCGTTGTAATAAAAAGTCTGCAATTTGAGCAGACTTTTTTGTATATCCGCAATCATTTGCTTCATACAAACCACCATCTGGCTGAAAACTTTTATATTGGTATGTTTGCATAAAAACAACAGGAACAAATCATAATAAGAACGAAAGATTTCTTTAGGTTGAAAGGAGGTATTTGACTTTGAAAGCAACAGGCATCGTTAGACGAATTGATGATTTGGGACGTGTGGTAATTCCAAAGGAAATCAGACGAACACTGCGTATTCGGGAAGGAGATCCATTAGAAATATTTACTGACCGTGAAGGAGAGGTTATTCTTAAGAAATACTCACCAATTGGTGAATTAGGCGATTTTGCAACGGAATATGCCGAATCTTTGCATAACACCAGTGGTCATATCATATGTGTGGCAGATCGAGACTCCATCATCGCAGTATCCGGTGCATCCAAAAAAGAATTTCTCGAGAAGCAATTGAGTAATGAGCTTGAAAAAATAATGGAATCGAAAAATATATTTGTGGCACCATCTTCTGATTCAGCGAAAGTAACCATCTTGAATGATGACAACGAAGAGAAATACACGTCGCAAGTTATTTCTCCCATTATTTCTGAAGGTGATCCGATAGGGGCTGTCATGTTTCTATCAATGGATCCAAAGTCTAAAATGGGAGATGTAGAGACGAAGCTTGCCCAATCCGCAGCAACATTTTTAGGAAAGCATATGGAACAATAATAAACGGGATAACAGCAAATGAAAAAGGTGTCCCCCTCCTGGCTGGATGACTCACAATTGTGAGAGCGAGGGCGGGGGATAATTTGTTTTCGTTTCACTGTTCCTTTGAATAACCAACGGTGATAAATACGTGTTCGTAGATAGCACCGATTTCCACTTGAAACCTGACAGCGGATCAAGTATAATGGATTCATCGTGCTAGATGGGGAGGTAGCGGTGCCCTGTACCCGCAACCCGCTATAGCGGGGTTGAATTCCTGCCCAAGGCGTATAACTGTAGAATCAGGGCCTTGATAAGAAGACAATGAAGATTTGGTCTTGCGCAATTCAAGGCTGTGAACCCCGTCAGGTCCGGAAGGAAGCAGCGGTAAGCAGTTATCTGGATGTGCCGCAGGGGTGCCTGATCCGAGCCTTCTGTCAATGTACCGTCTGTAGTTGTACTGTCGACGGCAGGTGCACGATTTTATTTTTGCTGAAAAACCTGTTTATACAGGCTTGTCAATAAGCCCTGTTAACAGGTTTTTTGTATATGACATTTCTTCAATAACCGGTGATTGTGTTATGCCTTTACGATATGCTTGACGATGAAGAAGTGATAGCTGTCGAAGATATTCGTCTGAGGGAAATGATTCTTAACAACATATAACAAGTTTGGTGTGTACGCAACAAAAGCATTCCTGATGGAGATACTGGGGATAGTAAGGGTAATTTGAGCAAAAAATAATATAAAATCACATACGAAATCCAATACGAAGAGGTGTCATTTCCTGTAAATATATCCCACGTAACAGGGTGACATTGATACAAACCGGAGCCAAAAATGCGAAACAAATTTGGTCAAAGGCCCGAGCAAGCAAGGGGTATGCGGATAGTTGCAAAAATTACCCATAATAAAAAGCTTGTATTGGCAATGACAATTTAGTATGTTATAATCATAAAGGCTTTCAGGTCTTATTTAGAGACTTTTTTTATTTTATGTTGAAAAATTGCTTACATACTTAGACACATAGCAAATAAGAAATATTTGCAAAGAACTTAAAAAGCTGTTTAACATATTTATTAGGATACCCAGGAGGACTATCGATAATGAAATCAAAAGCAGAAACTGTAGAAACAAATGTCGTAAAATTAACGATTGAACTTGATGCCGATGTTTTTAACGAGAGCCTTAGAAAGGCATATCTAAAGAACAAAGGACGCTATAGCATTCCCGGCTTCAGAAAAGGCAAAGCTCCGATGAGTATTATAGAAAGATATTATGGTGAAGGTGTTTTTTACGAAGATGCGTTCAACTTAGCCTGCCCGGAAGCTTATGAAAAGGCCTTGGAGGAAAACAATGTTATACCTGTTGATCGACCGGAACTTGACATTGAGCAAATAGGCAGAGATCAAAACTTAATATTTACCGCAACGGTTACGGTGAAACCAGAAGTAAAATTAGGGCAATATAAGGGTTTTCAGATAGAGAAAACGCCTGTTAATATTACCGATGAAGATGTTCAAAAAGAGCTTGAAAGAATACAGGACATGAACGCCCGGTTAATCACTATCGAAGACAGACCCGTTCAACAGCAGGATACGCTGAACATTGATTTCGAGGGCTTTGTTGACGGAGAACCTTTTGAGGGCGGTTCATCGAAGGGGTATACACTTGTTGTTGGTTCAGGTACCTTTATACCCGGTTTTGAAGAGCAACTTGTTGGGGCCAACAAAGGACAGCAGGTCGATGTAAATGTTACATTCCCTGAAGATTATCACAGCGATACGTTGAAAGGTAAAGAAGCACTCTTTAAAGTTACCATCAATGAGATCAAATATAAAGAGCTTCCCAAGCTGGATGATGAATTTGCTCAGGATGTCAGTGAATTTGATACCCTTGACGAGTACAAGGCTGATTTAAAATCAAAGATGGAAAAAGAAGCCCAGGAAACCGCGGACAGAAACTATGAAAATGAGATTATTCAAAAAGCGGTTGAAAATGCTGAGATTGAAATCCCCGATGTAATGGTGGAGCATCAGCTGGATAATATTCTGCGTAGACTGGAAATGTCGCTGCGATACCAGGGCATGGATCTTCAGGGTTATCTGGATATTATGAGAACGGATGAAACAACGCTTCGAAATGAGTATAGGGATAAGGCATTGCAGGATGTAAAGACACAGCTTGTCCTCGAGAAGATTACCGCCGAAGAAAAAGTAGAAGCAACCGAGGAAGAGATAGAAGAGGAGATTGCTGAAACAGCCGAAAAGTATAAGCAAGACAAGGAAGATTTTAAGAAACATTTAAAGAATGACGATATAGAATATATTAAAGATACTGTCATTACGAGAAAGACAATAAAGCTGATGACGGCATAGGTTCGCGACAAAAAATACCTTGAATCAAATATCGGGTAATTTTGTTTATAAAGAACACAAGCTGGGAAGTTTATTACAAGAGAAGACTTTAAGCAGATAAAATCTTCGCACTTTGGATGCATCAGCGAGCAGTCAGATTATTTTTAGACTCGCTACAAGCGTCAGAAGGAGCCTGAAGAGGAACAGATGGAAATGGCTATAAATATTAATAAAAGGTTTACTTAACGATGATAAACCTATGATACCTGACAGGGATCATAGCAAAGGAAAAGGGGGATGATTATGCCACTGGTACCTTATGTAATTGAACAGAGCAGCAGGGGAGAACGTTCATATGATATTTACTCCCGTCTGTTGGAGGATCGAATCATTTTTCTTAGCGATGAAGTGAATGATGTGACAGCCAGCCTTGTTGTAGCTCAGATGCTATTTCTTGATGCAAAGGATCCCGAGAAAGACATACAATTTTACATCAACAGCCCGGGTGGATCGGTTACTGCGGGGCTTGCCATATATGACACAATGCAACATGTAAAATCTGACGTATCTACGATCTGCGTGGGGATGGCCGCAAGCATGGGCGCTTTTTTGTTAACCGCCGGCACCAAGGGAAAAAGGTATGCCCTTCCCAACAGTACGATTATGATCCACCAGCCTATTGGTGGTGCCAGGGGGCAGGCCACCGATATCAAGATTCACGCAGAATGGATTCTAAAACAGAAGGATGCCTTAAATCGTATTTTAAGTGAAAAAACTGGTCAACCCCTTGAAAAAATACAGGTTGACGTTGAAAGAGATTATTTCATGTCGTCATGGGAAGCAAAGGCGTACGGAATTGTCGACCAGGTCATGGATCGCAAATAAAGAGGTGAGAATTAGTGTCAAGATATGAAGAGAAAAAACAGCTGAAATGCTCTTTTTGCGGAAAGACTCAAGAACAGGTTAAAAGACTTATTGCAGGCCCAGGCGTATATATTTGCGATGAGTGTATTGAGCTATGCTCCGAAATCATCGGAGAAGAGTTTGAAGACAGCAGTGTGGATATCCAGATGGATGAAATTCCAAAGCCTGCTGAAATCAAAAGTATACTTGACCAATATGTCATAGGACAGGAAAAAGCAAAACGTGCTATGTCGGTGGCGGTATACAATCACTATAAAAGGATTAATTCCGAACTTGTCTCTTCTGATGTCGAGCTGCAAAAGAGCAATATCCTGATGGTTGGCCCCACGGGCTCAGGGAAAACTTTACTGGCTCAAACCTTGGCAAAGATTCTGAATGTTCCCTTCGCCATTGCTGATGCCACCTCGCTGACTGAAGCTGGTTATGTGGGCGAAGATGTGGAAAACATTCTTTTAAAATTGATACAGGCTGCGGATTATGATATAGAACGCGCTGAAAAAGGTATCATATACGTTGATGAGATCGACAAAGTTGCACGCAAATCAGATAATCCTTCAATTACCCGAGATGTCAGCGGTGAAGGGGTGCAACAGGCGTTATTGAAAATTTTAGAGGGTACAGTTGCTTCAGTTCCACCGCAGGGTGGAAGAAAGCATCCTCATCAGGAATTCATTCAGATTGATACGAACCATATTCTGTTTATTTGTGGTGGTGCATTTGATGGCCTTGATAAAATTATACAGAACAGAATTGGTAAAAAGACAATAGGCTTTGGTGCCATATCAGAGAGTGGCGGAGACAAGGATATTGGGGAATTGTTGCAGTTGGTAACCCCGCAAGACCTTTTGAAATATGGGTTGATTCCCGAATTTATCGGTCGTCTTCCTATTGTTGCTTCGTTACATTCTCTGGATAGAGAAGCTTTGATTGATATTCTAACAAAACCCAAAAATGCATTGGTGAAGCAGTATACAAAACTGTTTGAAATGGATGGCGTTCAGCTAATCATTGAAGATGATGCCCTGCAAGCCATTGCTGACAAAGCTCTCGAGCGAAAGACGGGCGCCAGGGGGCTTCGTTCCATCATGGAAGAGTCCCTGACGGATGTTATGTATGATATTCCATCCAAGAAGAATGTTGAGAAATGCATTCTCGATAAGGAAGCGATTACTTCAGGACGTGAGCCAACGCTTGTTCTGAATGATACAAAGAAGGCATTGCCGCCGAAAAAGAAAAAACAAACTCAAAATATTGATTCTGCTTCATAAAAAATCCGGCATTTGCCGGATTTTTTCCAGTTAACTTTATTGTTTATCGACAGGATAAGGTTCGGGATCGCCAGGTTGAAGCGTAGTTTCCGTTATGCACAGCTATACTTCAGGTATATAGGGCGTGAAGTAACTGAACATGGTTGGCAGCGCAAGGCTGAACGGGCTATAGATTGAAATTGTTATAAGAATGTAGTAAAATAGAACATAGGTTCTTTGCATGGGAAGGGTTTTCTCACTCCTCCCTGCCAGGGCCTTGGGAACATAATAAGAGTGGGGTGTTGATGTACGAATGAAAAAGGAAAACCGAAATTACGGGAATGAAAGTATCGTATCCCTGAAAGGTGCCGACCGTGTAAGGCTCCGCCCGGGCGTTATTTTCGGTTCTGATGGGCTGGAGGGGTGTCAGCATTCTTTCTTTGAAATTCTATCCAATTCAATTGATGAAGCCCGTGAAGGGTTTGGTAAAGAAATCAGGGTTATACGCCACAAAGATTTTTCGATTACAATAGAGGATAAAGGTCGGGGCATTCCACTTGACTATAACCAGAATGAGCAGCGATATAACTGGGAGCTGGTCTATTGTGAGTTGTATGCTGGAGGGAAGTACGATAATAACAGCGGTGAGAACTATGAATATAGCCTTGGTCTGAACGGCCTTGGTGCCTGTGCCACGCAATACAGTTCAGAGTATATGAAAGTGACTGTTTTCAGAGATGGTTACAAGTATTCCCTTGAGTTCCATAAGGGTGAAAACATTGGCGGATTGAAAAAAGAAAAGGCAAAATACGCGCATTCGGGTACAATTCAGCATTGGAAGCCCGATTTGGAAGTGTTTACCGATATCCGCATACCGTTGGATTATTATAGGGAAACCCTGAGGCGACAAGCTGTTGTGAATCCGGGTATTACCTTTGTGCTTGAGGATGAAGAATCCGGTACTACTGAAAACTTTTATTATGAAAGAGGAATTGTAGATTATGTCAGTGAACTTGCCAATTCGCCAGGGCTAACAGAGGTTCAGTTTTATGAATCCTTCGCAAAAGGCCGCGATCGGGAAGATAAGCCTGAATATAAGGTAAAAATGCAGATTGCCTTTATGTTCCACAACGAAGTGAATGTTTTGGAATACTATCATAATTCAAGCTTTTTAGAGTATGGGGGAGCTCCCGACCGGGCGGTAAAAAACGCGCTTGTTTATGAGCTGGATAAATACCTGAAAAATAATAATAAGTATAACAAAGGCGAATCGAAGCTCACCTTCGCTGATATTCAGGACAGCCTGATCCTGGTTAGCAGTTCCTTTTCCACGATAACCAGTTATGAGAACCAGACCAAAAAATCCATAACAAACAAGTTCATCCAGGAAGCGATGACCGACTTTTTAAAGGAACAGCTGGAGATTTATCTGATTGAGAACAAGGAAGAAGCCGAAAGAGTGGCAAACCAAGTACTCCTCAATAAAAGAAGCCGGGAAACAGCTGAAAGGGCAAGAATTGATATTAGAAAGAAACTGGCGGGAAAAGTTGATCTTGCAAACCGTGTAAAAAAATTTGTAGACTGCAGGACGAAGGATATTTCAAAACGCGAGCTGTATATTGTTGAAGGGGATTCGGCGCTGGGATCGTGCAAGATGGGGAGAGATGCCGAATTCCAGGCGATTATCCCTGTCCGGGGCAAAATACTGAATTGTTTGAAAGCAGAATATGACACGATCTTTAAGAGCGAAATTATTGTTGATCTTCTGAAGGTGCTGGGCTGTGGTGTAGAGATAAAATCAAGGCATAACAAAAGTCTCAGTACCTTTGACCTGGAAAACCTGCGTTGGGATAAAATCATCATTTGCACCGACGCGGATGTAGATGGTTTCCACATCCGCACATCAATTCTCGCTATGCTATATCGCCTAACCCCCACCCTAATTCAGAAAGGTAAGGTATATATCGCGGAGTCCCCGCTGTTTGAAATCCATTATAAGGATAAAACCTGGTTTGCCTATAGCGAGAAAGAGAAGAATGCAATCCTTCAAAAGCATGAAGGGAAAAAATTGAGTATACAGCGTTCGAAGGGGCTAGGGGAAAATGATCCGGAAATGATGTGGCAGACAACCATGAACCCCGAAACAAGGAAACTGATCAAAGTTGTCCCGGATAGCGTTGAGGTGACGAAAGAGTTCTTTGATTTGCTGCTGGGAGACAACCTCCAAGGCAGGAAGGATTACATTTCAGAGCATGGTCATGAATACATGGACATGCTTGATGTTAGCTAAACCTTGCGCTTCAGTGGTTTTTAACCTGCAACCCGTAGAAACTTACGATACAATTATTAATAGAAGCGAGTGGATTTGATGAAACTGACGAGGATAAACCTATGAAATTTACCGAACAAAAAATAGTAGAAACACTGAAACAAAATTATATGCCGTATGCGATGAGCGTCATTGTATCCCGTGCCATTCCCGAGATTGATGGCCTGAAACCATCCCATCGCAAGCTGCTGTATACCATGTACAAGATGGGTCTTTTGAAAGGTATAAAAACAAAGTCCGCCAATGTTGTAGGACAGACGATGAAGCTGAATCCACATGGTGATATGGCTATCTATGAAACAATGGTCAGGCTTACAACAGGTAACGGTGCACTTCTTCATCCCCTGGTGGAATCGAAGGGGAACTTTGGCCGAGTGTATTCAAGAGATATGAAATTTGCTGCACCACGATACACGGAAGTGAAGCTGGCAGATATCGCAGCAGAGCTTTTCAGGGATATCGACAAGGATACCGTTGATTTTGTCGATAATTACGACGCAACCATGAAGGAACCTACACTTTTGCCTTCGGTTTTCCCGAATATTCTGGTGAATCCTAACCAAGGAATAGCTGTGGGCATGGCTTCCAATATCTGCAGCTTTAATCTTCGTGAAGTTTGTCAGGCGACGGTTGCTTATATCAAAAATGACAATATTAATATTCAAGATTACCTGAAAGCTCCGGACTTCTCAACCGGAGGGGATCTGATCGTCAACGAAAAGGATTTGGAACGAATTTATGATACCGGCCGGGGAAGCTTTAAGGTTCGCGCAAGATATCGTGTCGACAGAAAAAACAACTATATTGAGATCTATGAGATTCCATATACCACTACTGCAGAAGCGATTATCGATTCTGTGGCTGCATTGGTAAAGGACGGGAAAATAAAGGAAATCACTGATGTACGGGATGAGACCGATTTGAAAGGTCTGAAAATAACTCTTGATGTAAGGCGTTCCACAGATCCGGAAACTCTGATGAACAAACTCTACAAGTTGACGCCGCTTGAAGACAGCTTCAGTTGTAATTTCAACATTCTTGTAAACGGATATCCTCAGGTTTTGGGCATAAAGGGGATCTTGGATGCCTGGATTGAATTCCGAATGATGTGCATTAAAAGGCAGACCGCCTATGACATCCAGAAAAAGTCGGAAAGGCTACATTTGCTGGAAGGGCTATCTCAAATCATTCTCGATATCGATAAAGCCATCCGGATTATTCGTGGTACCACCAAAGAAAACGAAGTGGTTCCAAACCTGATGAAGGGCTTCCATATCGATCAATTACAGGCAGAATATATCGCAGAGATAAAGCTTAGAAACCTGAACAGGGAATACATTTTAAAGCAAACCTCCGAGATGGAGTCATTGATAGCCGAAATTGCCGACCTTAAGGATATATACCGTAAAGAGTCCAGGGTATTGAATATCATCTGTGCGCAGCTGAAGGAAATATCGAAAAAGTACGGTAAGGACAGAAAAACTGGAGTGTTACATGAAGATAATATTGAAGAAATTACACACGAAATTCTCATTGAAGATTATAACGTAAAACTGTTTCTAACACAGCAGGGTTATCTGAAAAAGATTCCGCTGACATCTCTCCGCTCGGCCGGAGAACAAAAGCTGAAGGAAGAAGATGTGATTGTTCAAGAGCTTGAAGCAAGGAACAAAGCTGAACTAATCCTTATATCAGACCAATATACCGCATATAAAATGAAGGTTCATGAAATTAACGACTGCAAGGCGTCCAGCTTGGGAGAATATCTTGAAAACCTGCTTGAGTTGGCACCCAATGAAAGGATTCTGTATATGGTCTGCACCGAGGATTATTCTGGCCATATATTGTTCTCATTTCATAATGGGAAATCAGCAAAAATACCACTTGCCAGCTATGCAACAAAAACCAATCGTAAAAAGCTGGCGAATGCCTATTCGAACAGTTCACCACTTTGTGATATTCGTTTTTTGCAGGAAGACAGAGAGCTTGTTGCGTTTTCCAATATTGATAAAGTGCTTATTTTCAATACGAAAGACGTAAACGAAAAAACGACAAGGACTTCCGTCGGTATCCAGGTGCTGAGATCAAAAAAAGGCAGTATCATGAGCAAAATCCGTGAACTGGACGAAGTATCCTTTGCAGATACAGACTACTACAGAACGAAAAATATCCCGGCCATGGGTTATTATTTGAAGGATGAAGACAAGGAAGAAAAACAGGTAACCATGTTCTGAACAATGCCATTGTTGATAAAATGTGTGTTTATGTATATCCACTGGAACAAAGCGCAAAGCGGAGATACGAAAAATAACTGCCAGTGGATCTTCGGTGTGTGTTTTATGTTTTGACAGCGGGTATAATATAGAGTTGTTTCAAGGAAACATGAAGATTAACCTAAAGGAGGTTTGCTCTATGGATATTCTAGAGGCTATCTTTACCAGAAGAAGCATCCGAAAGTATACAGGTGAAGAAATTACGGAAGAACAGCTTAATATTATCCTTCGTGCGGGGTTCGCCGCACCTTCTGCACACAACAAGCAACCCTGGCACTTCGTTGTATTACGAGAGAAGAAAACCCTTGAAAACATTGCTCAGGTACATCCATATGCTAAAATGCTGCCCCAGGCTGGCTGTGGAATTGTTGTATGTGGTGACAGCAATGTAGAGACCAGGCCCGGTTTTTTGGCGGAGGATTGCTCCGCAGCCATACAAAACATGTTGCTGGCGGCGCATGGTATTGGCCTTGGAGCAGTCTGGTGCGGGCTATATCCTGTTACCAGGCTTACAAAGTCTGTAACCGGGGTTATGGAATTCCCAGAGCATATCGTCCCCATTGGTTTGGTCGTTATTGGACATAAAAATGAAGACAAACAAACAATTGACAGGTTCGATGCCGAAAAGGTACATTATGAAAAGTGGTAAAAATACCACGGTGATTATATATAACAGCTAGTCAAACACCGGAGGGCAGGCTTCAAATAATAAAAACTGGTTGCAATAGCGACACGGGATGAGGCAGAACTGCCATATAGGTTTATGCTAATTCATTATAGAGAATGAGCATTATACCTTAACGTGAAAATTGTGATGGCAAACTGGGCAATTCACCTCATGCTTTCCCTTTGTTCTGGGCAAACGGAGTGTCCTTTTGCAACTGGGGCATTTCCGATATACTTTTGCTTTTCGATCTGTCCATTTACACCTTTGCAGTTTTAACCACTTTGCAACCCTATGCTGAACAATGAGGTACTTTCGGTTTTCCTCCTGCCTTTTCCATATGTTCCTTGACAAGGTTCGGAAAATATAGACGCCCACCAAAACCAATTCCAAGTATGAGAGAATAAAACTCCTCAGGAACAAATTAATAACCAGTAACGCAACATAAAACCAAAAAATAAACTTGTTCAGGCTATCCATGCCGTTTCTTCCAGCCATAAACCGGGCTATTTTTTCGATGAATGAACTTTTCATGTTTCTCATTATAACCTCCATTATGCCCATATAACAGGTAACAGTCATTTAGTAATGGGATACGCACCGAAGGAATATATTCAGGTAGCTCATACCACTTTGAAAACCCATCAGGTGGCGCGATATCGCAAACATGATTATACTTAATGTCATATCCATAATCGCCTGTTGCAATACAGCCCGCAACAGGAAGGACAAAAGCATCTGTACCAAAGCTTTCGTTTCTATTGCTATTATAACCGATTTGGTTTCCATATGCACCGTTTATCTCTTTCACCTTCACTTTGCAGTCCCTGTCACCGGCTAAAGTGACAGCGGTTTTTCCAATAAAAGAAAAACAGCAACTATACATTATATTAGATAATATTGGTGATATAAATATAAAAGATATCATACCGGAATTCTTAAATATTAATGATAACAAAACTCAAGTATCTTATATAGGAATGATGAACATAAAAGGAATTCCGGTTGTGTCTGTTAAGGATATTGATCATAACTATAGTGCTGTTGAGGAAATTGGGAATGTGGAAGGTGAAAATACATATCTGGAATGTTGAGTATATGCTCAAAAACGTGTCGTTAAATTTAGCGGGAAAGATATGCTACTTCACTAGGGCAAAGTTTTACTAGATATAACATACATTAGAAATTCAACCTGAAGTTCTCAGCTTCACTGATTATTTCATCAGGAAACCCGACATGTTTCAATAGTCTAATCGCATTCCTGGTTTTCGTGACTCCATCATATATCTTGTAATCAAAGATGATGTCTTTTTCATGCATTAACTCACGGAAATGGTAGTTTGCATACAGGCCACCAAGAATTGATGTAAGCTCTAAATCATGCGTAGCGGCAATTGCGAGACAATTCTTTTTACTAATATATCTAAGTATTGAAGCGGAAGCAGCAATTCTTTCTTCTGTGTTGGTACCCCTTAGTATTTCGTCTATTATACAAATAACAAATCTATCATCTCTTAAGCTTTCTATTATTCTTTTTAAATATTTAATCTCCCTAATGTAGTAGCTTTCACCGGCCATCAGATCATCGGTGACTGCCATGGATGTTATAACTGTTGAATAGGGCATAACCATTTTTTTTGCCATGCACGTATTCAAGCATTGCGCCAAAATAATATTTATAGCGACCGCTTTAATAAAAGTAGATTTCCCGGATGCGTTAGAACCAGTGATAATACAGTTTTTGTCTAACAACACGGAGTTAAAAACAGGTTTATCAATTAACGGATGATATATATCCTGGATCTGCAATATTTTATTGTTACTTAGCGATGGCATAGAATAATGAGGAAGGCTTTTTCTGAAAGAGCCTGTTGCTATTGCAGTATCAATCATGCCTATTTTTACATACAAATCCATGAAGTCCTCTTCTTTATTCTTAAGCCTGCGAATTATCTGTTCATATTTAGTAAAATCAATTAAGGTTCCGCCCACTATATAGTCATAAAAAATGGCAAATGCGTCTCCCGAAAGAACAGCATTTTTTTTACTTTTTACACTGATTATTTTATACGATAGTTTTTTTAATGAATCGACATCTTTTTTTAACTCATTAAATTTGCTTTCATAAGAAATAGCTTTTGAGCTCGCAATTTTCTTTCCAACAGAAATAATAGCTGCAATATTTCCCAGGGCGTCAAGGTGAATCTCATACTTATGCTTTTGTCTGGAGTATATAACCAGGTTAATTGTGAATATGAATGAGGCTAACATAATAAAAGTTGCATCGCGAAATATAACTGACAATACTGTAAAGGAAAACAGCAAAATCTGCATAACCCGATATTTCCATATTCCACTGATTTCGAATCCCTTCAAGTCAGACATAAACCGGGGCAGAAAATAGCTAGAGCTATCTTTTCCAAGACTTGATAATAATAGTTGCATATCAAGCCTTTCCCCATCCTTTTCAAGGAAAAATTGAATTCTTTCTTCAAGAGACTCGGTGTATGCCTTATTTGCAGGAAGGCGGTGAAGCGTAGAGTACAAAACCTGCTCACCGATAAATGAGCTGCAATTGTTCACTCTGGAAAACAACTTATCCATTTCCAAGTCGTTCCATGTAATCTCATCTATCATCTCCGCTTCAGGGAGGATTTTCTTATACTCATTCCAGTGGTATCCCAAATTCTCAAAGTCGTACTTTCTTGCTTTGGGTTTTTTACCAAACTGCTTGCATAAAGCTTCCCGCATTTTTCTGACATTTTTTCTGTGGCTATACACCTTAACAAAAAAAGCTATAGCAATTGTAAGCAAAATATAAACTATTATATCCATCCTGATCCACTCTCTATAATTCTTGCCAGCAATATCTGTAATGTTGGCATAATACCAATCCATTGCACCATATAGGTATAAGCTCAGTGAAGACGATTCTGTAATAAAGTAAAGGTTAACATGATAAGGAGCGAAAATAGTTAGGAATTTCAGTTATGGATGATACAAGGGTATGGGCCAGGGATAAGTCCTGTGAGCCGGAGTTTGGATTATTAAAGCCGATACACGTCATACCTGCCTGAATGGCAGCCTTAACACCATGCTGGGAGTCTTCTATCACAAGGCAGGCATCTGGGCTTACCTGTAGTTTTTCCGCTGCTTTCAGAAAGATATCCGGTTGCGGCTTACTCCTCTTCACGTCCTCTCCGCTGACAACCGCATCAAAATAATGGTTAATTTCCAGATTGTTTAGTACCAGCGCAATAAAGCTTCTGACTGAAGAGGAGGCCAGCCCGATCTTTACGCGTGCCCTTTTAATTTCATCCAGTAATTCGATGATGCCGGGTATGGGTTCCAGCTTTTCATCCGCTGTAAGCGCATCCCTAAAATAGGACTGTTTTTCCATTAATTCCTCAACTGAAGGCGCAAGCTGATATTTTTCTTTAAGCTCTGTCCACATCATGGCATTAGAGACGCCCACATAACGAATCAATTCATCCTGGGACACGTCTTTTCCGAAATGCTTCAAAGTTAATTGATCAGATTTAAAATGGATAGGCTCGCTGTCAATAATAACACCATCCATATCAAATATTACTGCTTTAATCATAGTTTCCTCCCTAATAGCCCAAAGTCTGTTAATCCGATTGTTCAACATGAGAAGAATAGCTGCTCGAAATCTCAAATGCCAAATAGCCAGTGTGGCTTTCATTGAGGAGCCTTTTCGGATTCACAAAAGATGTTTCAAACCACAGTATATCATCTGCTGAATCCACCATCAATCCTTTTCGCACTCTAGAAAACTACAAGGTATTGAATTATCGCCGGAAGGCAGCTGGTCTGTTATAAAACGGGAGCACGATTGGGGAACTTAAGAAAAATAATTATTGACACGTTGGAAAAAGCAGTATATAATGGTTGCAATTATTACTATATCACTTTAACGAAATAAAGCAATAGCGGGGTGAAGTAATGCGGAAATGGAACATCTATACACCTGAGGGAATGCAGGACATTTTGTTTGAAGGATGCTATGTAAAAAGAAACCTGGAAAACCAACTTAGAATGTTATTTCTGAGAAGCGGTTACAGGGAACTGGAAACACCGTCGGTAGAGTTTTATGATGTTTTCTCCGGCGAGCAAAGTCTTATTCCACAGGAGGGGATGTTTAAATTTTCTGATCAACAAGGTCGCATTCTTGTATTAAGGCCGGATATGACCATTCCCATTGCCAGAATCGCCGCTACAAAGATGAAGGAAAACCTGTGGCCTGTGAAGTGCTGCTATATTGGGAATACCTTTTCATATAACGAACTTGGTGGCGGTAAGCAGAAGGAGTACACGCAGGCTGGGGTCGAAATATTGGGGATAAAAAGCCCAGAGGCAGACGCAGAACTGATTGCGCTGGCCATTAAAGCGTTGCAAATAGCAGGAATCGAAGAGTTCCAGATTGATATCGGGCAAGTTGATTTTTTCAGAGGGCTGATGGAGCAATCCGGATTATCTGCAATGGAAGCCGAAGAGATACGAGAGCTGATCGATACCAAGGACTTCGTTGGTGTTGAGCAACTGGTAAATCGACAGCCTATTTCACAGGATCTAAAAGAGTTAATTCTAAACCTGCCACGGTATTTTGGTTCCAGAGAGCTGATAGAAGAACTGCAGAAAAAGAATGTCAGCGGAAAGGCAATGCAGGCGCTGGAATATCTGAAAAAGGTGCTTGAGATCCTCGAAGACTGGGGTTTGTGCAAATTTGTATCTATCGATTTGGGAATGGTTCAAAGCATGAACTATTATACTGGAATTGTTTTCAGAGGGTTTACGTATGGTGTAGGTTTTCCGGTGTTAAGCGGAGGACGGTATGACAATCTGCTTCAGCGGTTTGGGCGGGACTGTCCTGCAACTGGGTTTTCTTTAGGGGTGAACATGATCATGATGGCTTTGGAACGCCAGAGAAAGCTACCCGAGTTACCCGGTGGAGGGACCTATATTATGTATAAGGCTTTGGGGAGGAAAAAGGCCTTTGCTCTTTTCAACGAAATCATGGAAAAAGGCATGGTTGCAGAGCTGGATATAGCCGGGATGGAGATTGAACAGGCTCTGAACTATGCAAAAACCCGGGGCATGAATAAAATCATATTCGTTGAAAACGAAGACGCGATTAACGTTATGGAAGTATAATTCGTATAGGAAAGGCGGGAAATGCATGCGGTATTTGACGATTGCTCTCTCGAAAGGGAGATTAACCGAATTATCAATCGATCTACTGGAAGGGGCAGGTATCGACTGCTCCGGGTTAAAGGAAAAAACAAGGAAGCTTATTCTAACGGATGAAAAAAATAAAATTCGATTTTTCCTGGCAAAGCCTGCAGATGTCCCGACCTATGTTGAGTATGGTGCGGCTGATATTGGTATCGTCGGAAAGGACACACTGCTTGAAGAAGGCAGGGACCTTTACGAGGTTCTGAACTTGGGTTTCGCTGCCTGTAGGATGTGTGTTGCTGGTCCAATGGAACTGGAAGGCAACATGGATAATCTTACGATTACGCGGGTGGCAACAAAATACCCCGAAATAGCCAAGGAATATTTCCGCCATAAACGCCGCGAATCGGTGGAGATCATTAAACTAAACGGTTCGGTGGAGCTGGCGCCTTTGGTGGGGTTGTCAGAGGTGATCGTGGACCTTGTGGAAACCGGGAAAACCCTTAAGGAGAATGACTTGGTAATTCTAGACACAATTGCTGAGATAACCGCACGCATGATTGTAAACAGGGTCAGCATGAAGATGGAGAGCGAAAGGATCAACCGTATTATTGTGAGCATTCGCGACCAGATAGACATGAAAAAGACACAAAGCGAGTAAGCATGAAAAGTTCAATGGTGCAACCGCGATATACAAAAGGGGCACAGTCCCCCGATTCAGGAAAGAGTGGTAGGGAAATGAAATTAAATTGTTATTCAATAAAAGAATTGGACCAGCTAATGGTTCTCTTGAACTCAAGAAACAGCGAAGAACAAAAGGAAGTTGCCGATACGGTGAGTAGTATCCTAAGGGAAGTCAGACTGAAAGGGGATAAAGCTGTAATCCAATATACGAAAATGTTTGATGGTGTGGAAATAAAGACCTTAGAAGTGGAAAAGAATATTCTTCAGCAAGCGCTTGAAACGATCGACCCGGAGCTTCTGTCTTCTATAAAAAGAGCAATGGAGAATATCCGCTCCTTTCATGAGAAACAGAAGGAGAATTCCTGGTTTACCACGGAATCGGACGGAGTTCTGCTGGGGCAAAAAGTAACGCCATTGGAACGGGTAGGGGTATATGTTCCAGGTGGAACCGCACCGCTGCCTTCTTCAGTCCTGATGAATGTTATCCCTGCCAAGGTGGCTGGCGTGGACGAAATCATTCTGTTTACACCGCCAGGTAAAAATGGGTTACCCGATCCGGTTATTCTTGCATGTGCACAGATAGCAGGTGTAGATCGGGTATTTACCGCAGGCGGCGCACAGGCAGTTGCAGCGATGGCCTATGGTACTGAAACCGTGCCCAAAGTTGATAAGATCACCGGGCCTGGGAATATTTATGTGGCTGCAGCAAAGCGAATGGTGTATGGTGTTTGTGATATAGACATGATAGCGGGCCCCAGTGAGGTTCTGGTGATTGCGGATGAACATGCCCGTCCTGAATATGTTGCTGCCGATTTGCTATCTCAGGCGGAGCATGATGTCATGGCCTCGGCAGTTTTGGTTACCACCTCAAAAGAGTTAATCGATCAGGTTACGGCTGAGATGAACAAACAGGTTGAAACACTTTCGCGGAAGCAGTTTATCCTGAAGTCGGTCAATAATTGTGGCGCGGCTGTTCTGGTAGATTCTCTTGCCCAGGCGGTTGAGATTTCTAACCGGATTGCACCCGAACATTTGGAATTGTATGTGAAAAATCCTTTTGAGCTGCTGGGCAGTGTGCGAAATGCAGGCGCAATTTTTCTCGGAGAATATACACCGGAACCCCTGGGAGATTATATGGCTGGACCGAACCATATCCTGCCCACCAACGGTACGGCAAGGTTTTCTTCGCCTCTGTCGGTGAATGATTTTGTGAAAAAGTCCAGTATAATTGCTTATTCAAAGGAAGCACTATCAAATCTATGGAGAGATACGGAAAGGTTTGCCATGGCCGAGGGCCTTGATGCACACGCAAATTCGATTCGTATCCGTTTCAGGGAGGATGAAGCATGAAATTTTGGAGTAGTATCAATAAAGGTCTTACGCCGTATATTCCCGGTGAGCAGCCACAGGATAAAAAATATATCAAGCTGAACACGAATGAAAATCCTTATCCTCCTTCACCGAGGGTTTTGGAGGCAATCAAGAGCGAAACGAGCGCGGATGTAAGGCTGTATCCAGATCCCAATGCAATTCAGCTGAAAGAAACACTGGCAGAATATTATAAAACTTCTGCCGATTGTGTGTTTGTCGGAAATGGATCCGATGAGGTGCTGGCCTTTTGTTTCCCGGCTTTTTTTGATCCAACGGATACAGTATCATTCCCGGAAATTACCTATAGCTTCTACCCTATTTATGCCGATCTCTTCAGAATTTCGTATAAAACGATTCCGATGGAAAAAGATTTTTCCTTCAAGCCTGGGAATTTTCCCGATGGCATGAAAGGAATATTATTGGCGAACCCCAATGCTCCGACAGGCATAGCCATCGGCTTGGAAGCTATTGAGGATCTATTGCAGCGTTTACCTGACACCCTGGTGATTGTTGATGAGGCCTACGTTGATTTCGGTGCGCAGTCAGCAATCTCCTTGGTGGATCGATATGACAACCTTTTGGTCATCCATACCTTTTCCAAGTCCCGTTCCATGGCTGGCTTAAGAGTTGGGTATGCCATCGGGAATTCTTCACTGATAGAAGGACTGAACAGGGTGATGAACTCCTTCTACTCCTATACGCTGGACAGGATTGCGCAAAAGGCAGCAATCGCGGCCATTCAAGACTGGGAGTATACCCGCCGGATTTGTGATAAGGTTATAAAAACAAGGGAATCGGTTAGAGAAGAATTGACCTCTATGGGTTTCAGGGTACTGCCGTCCAGCACCAATTTTTTGTTTATCTGTCATGAAGATTATGCTGGAAGGGAGTTGTTCTTGGAACTGAAGAAGGGTGGAATATTAGTCAGGCACTTTCAACAGCCAGGGATCGAGAATTGGCTGCGGGTTTCAATAGGCACCGATGATGAAATGGGGTTTTTTATTGAAAAGCTGAAAACGTTGGTGGTATAATAACCTCACCCGCTACCGAAATCAGAGATTTCGAACGGGTGCCCGAGAGTATTGTATCATGAATCATGAGCGTAGTTTCCGTTATGCACAGCGATATCTCAATTATATAGGGTGTGAACAGTAACGATGATTTTCACTGATTCATGGTATAATCTAAACGTGACCTGCTATACTGGACGCTGGACATGAGGTCTCATGAATATGATGAATAACAGTGTCGGGGGAGGAGAAATGGTATGAAAAGATCCGCGGAAGTAACCCGGAAAACCGGTGAAACCGATATCCAAGTGAAACTAGTTCTTGACGGTACAGGTACTGCGCAGGTTGATAGCGGTATTGGTTTTTTTGATCACATGTTGATACTGCTTGCAAAGCATGCCCTGCTTGATTTGCAGGTTTCATGCAGAGGAGATCTGCAGGTGGATTCTCATCATTCCATCGAAGATATCGGTATCGTGCTGGGGCAAGCAATTTCTGCTGCTTTGGGAGGAAAAGAATCCATCCAGCGTTACGGAACGGCATTTGTTCCAATGGATGAAGCGCTGGCAATGGCATCGATGGATCTGTCGTCCAGACCTTTTCTCTGGTTTGATGTTCCCTTCTCAACCCCTTTATTGGGCGATATGGAAACCGAAATGGTCGAGGAGTTTTTCCGGGCAGTAGCGGTACACGGGGGAATCACATTGCATCTTCAACTGATGCACGGTAAGAACAATCACCATATTGCAGAAGCAGTTTTTAAGGCATTCGGGCAAGCGCTTCGCCAGGCTTCGGCGATTGACAATAGAATCTCAGGTGTTCTGTCAACCAAGGGCATCCTGTAATAAACAGAACACTTAACGGATATAGGAAAAAATTATACTAAAGAATTCCGGACATAAGCTTTACTAACAGATCTGTAAGCATCAGAGCAGGGATATAAAAACAGCAGCTGATTGCTTATAAGCAGAAAGGATGAAACATATGCTGCTACGAGACACGGATTTTATTGATTTACCCTTATTTGTAAAAGGAAAAGTGCGGGACATCTATGAAGTTGGCGAAGATAAGCTCTTAATGATCACCACCGACAGGATCTCGGCTTTTGATGTGGTTTTTGATGACTTAATCCCCAATAAGGGCAGAGTACTAAATGCGATATCCGAGTTTTGGTTTAACTATACCAGAGAGATCATTGGAAACCATATCATTACTACAGATGTATCCGAGTACCCAATGGGGTTGTCAAAATTTAAAAATGAACTCCAGGGGAGATCGATGCTGGTTAAGCGGATCCAAATGGAAAAGGTGGAGTGCATCGTCAGGGGCTATCTGGAAGGTTCAGGTCTGAGGGACTATCTGGCCACCGGAAGTATTTGCGGAATCCGGCTTCCAGAAGGCCTTAAACAGGCAGAAAAGCTTCCCGAGCCGATCTTCTCGCCATCAACAAAGGCAGAGGAAGGCCATGATATCAATATCAGTTTTGACGAACTAGTGGCCACCATCGGACTTGAGCGCGCACAAATTCTGCGGGACAAATCTCTGGCTCTATATAAAGTAGCCTGTAAATATGCAGAGAGCAGGGGAATCATCATTGCCGATACGAAGTTTGAATTCGGCTATCTGAATGGCGAATTGGTGATCGCCGATGAAATGTTTACCCCGGATTCGTCAAGGTTCTGGCCCGTTAATGATTATCAGCCAGGAAGGGCACAAAAAAGCTTCGACAAACAATACCTCAGAGAGTATCTGGAGACTCTTAACTGGGATAAGAAGCCTCCAGCGCCGCGCTTACCAAAAGAGATTATTGAAAAGACTCAAGCGAAATATGTCGAGGCCTGTGAACGGATCACAGGTGAAAAATTCATATGGGCTTAGGAGCTTGCAGGGTTGCTGTCATCGATTATGAAGCGGGAAATATTGGAAGCGTCCAAAAGGCCCTTGCGTTTATCCATAACGAAATCGTTGTGACCCGCAGGCCTGATGAAATCATGAACGCTGATGGCGTTGTACTGCCCGGTGTGGGCGCATTCAAGGACTGCATTGAAAACCTCAGGTCTACAGGCTTGAGTGATGTTGTTAAAAAGGTCATTCGCAAGGGTGTTCCTTTTCTGGGAATATGCCTGGGATACCAAATGCTGTTTGATTACAGTGAAGAACATGCTGAAGACGGAAAAACGGTCAGAGGTCTTGGTATCTTCAGTGGGGCGGTGAAACACATTCCCAGGAATATGGGCCTGAAAGTTCCTCATATGGGTTGGAACAATTTGCAGATACAAAAAGATTCACCGCTATTTGCTGGGCTTCAGGAAGATCCCTATGTGTATTTTATTCATTCCTACTACGTGGATGCGAAGGATAAAAGCATTGTCACTGCAAAGAGCTGTTATGGTATCGAAATTGATGTTGCTATTGGTAAAGAGAATGTGCATGGCACTCAGTTTCATCCAGAAAAGAGCGGCGATATCGGTATGGCAATACTGACTAATTTTATAAAGGTGGTTAAAAATCAATGATAATTTACCCTGCGATAGATATCAAAGAGGGACGCTGTGTAAGGCTTTTACAGGGCCGATTTGAAGATGAGACGGTTTTTGGAAGCCCTGTTGCCATGGCCAGGAAGTGGATCGGTATGGGTGCCCAGTGGCTTCATATCGTTGATCTGGATGGTGCCAGATGTGGTGTTTCAAAGAACAGGAAGACCATATCTGAAATAGCATTGGTTTCAGATATTCCTATCCAGGTGGGCGGTGGAATCCGAACGATGGATGACATTGATGTGGTCTTGTCCTCAGGGGTTAAGAGGGTCATATTGGGCACTGCGGCTGTTAACAATCCACAGCTTGTCAGTCAAGCACTAGCCAAGTATCCTGAAAGAATTGCTGTGGGGATCGATGCCAAAGATGGTAAGGTAGCCATCGAAGGCTGGGAAAGGCTAAGTGATCATACAGCGATCGAATTTGCTAAAATGATGGAGCGCCTTGGCTGTAAAGTGATCACTTATACCGCTATTGCTACCGATGGTATGCTGTCGGGGCCGAACCTTAAAGCCATGCAGGAGATGATTCAGGCCGTCGGCATGGAAGTTATTGCATCGGGTGGCGTAAGCTCCATACAGGATTTAGTAGCTCTTAAGGAGATCGGTGCCGCTGGTGCCATCACCGGAAAAGCCATCTATACCAGTGCCATCGATCTGGAACAGGCCTTGCAGATCATAGACCGAAACCAGGCAGACCAGGGTCTGTAACAGAGGAAAAATAGGAGCCGATTTCATTCCGGATATATCAGATGAAGATACAAGCTATATCGAGAAAAGATTGGAAGAATATGATCAAGAATTCATTACAAACCAGCTAGAGGGTGTCATACGACGCATAGAATCCAACAAGTATAAAGCCAGGGGTGCATTTCCCCTGGCTTCTATGTTCTACGATGTGTCATACTACTGCTTGTCTTTATCCTTATCCCGAATCTCCACCCTGCGGATTTTACCACTGATGGTCTTCGGCAATTCGGTGACAAACTCAATCACCCTGGGATATTTATACGGCGCAGTCACCTTTTTCACATGCTCCTGCAGCGTTTTTACCATTTCATCGCAAGCATTGTATCCATTTGCAAGCACAACGGTGGCCTTAACAATCTGACCGCGGATTTCATCTGGGACCGCAGTAATCGCACATTCCAAGACAGCGGGATGTTCCATCAGTGCGCTTTCAACTTCAAAGGGGCCAATCCGGTATCCAGAGCTTTTGATGACGTCATCTGCGCGTCCTACAAACCAGTAGTATCCGTCTTCATCCTGCCATGCCATGTCTCCAGTATAATATACGCCTTCATGCCAAACCGAACGGGTCAGTTCGTCATCCCGGTAATAGCCATCAAACAGGCCAACCGGTTTTTCCTGGTCGGTGCGCAATACAATCTGCCCCTCTTCACCGGGTTCACAGACATTACCGTTGTGATCCAACAGAACGATGTCATATCCGGCTACCGGGCGGCCCATGGAGCCAGGCTTCGGGTTCATCCAGGGCAGGGTTGCCAATGCAACGGTCATTTCGGTCTGTCCATATCCTTCCATAAGTTTAATCCCTGTTGCATCATAAAATTGTCTGTATACTTCGGGGTTCAGCGGCTCTCCAGCAACAACGCAATACTTAAGCGCTTTAAAGTGGTAGGCCTTTAGATCAGACTTAATAAAGAACCGGTAGATGGTGGGAGGAGCGCAAAATGTTGTAATGTCATACTTTTCAATCATGCGTAGCAGATCAGTCGGATGGAATTTATGGTTGTAGTCATAGACAAAAACCGCTGACCCGCAAATCCACTGACCATATAGTTTTCCCCATACTGATTTTGCCCATCCTGTATCCGAGACTGTAAAATGGAGCCCATTGTTCTGAACATTCTGCCAGTATTTTGCTGTGATGATGTGTCCAAGCGGATAAGTGAAGTTATGCCGGACCATTTTGGGCATTCCCGTGGTTCCGGAAGTGAAGTAGATCAGCATGATATCCTGATTCGACACATCTAAATCACCTTGTGGACGGTCAAATTCATCAGAAAAGTTTTCGAATTCACCATGAAAGGTATGCCAGCCATTCCGTTTACCAAACAGGCAAACCCTCTTTGTCAGAGTCGGAGATTCCTCCATGGCCGCATCAACATTATCAAGCACCTCGGGTTCATTTACCGTAACAACCATTTTGATACTTGCAGCATTATTTCTATAGGAGAAATCTTTTTTCGTTAGGAGATGGGTTGCAGGAATGCAGATAGCCCCTAGCTTATGAAGGGCGAGAATACAAAACCAGAACTCATACCTTCTTTTCAGGACCAGCATAACCGGATCCCCTTTGCCAATACCGAGGGATTTAAAGTAATTGGCGGTTTGATTGCTGTAACGCTTCAAATCTGCGAAAGTAAAAATGGCTTCCTCGTTGTTGTCATCACACCAGACCAGAGCCTTTTTATCCGGCTCGGTCTTTGCGTATTCATCTACAATATCATAGGAAAAATTGAAATTGGGCGGTACATTTATCGAGAAATTGTTGATGAAATCATCATATGATTCAAATTCAGTTTTTTTCAAATATTTTTCAAGCATATTCTCTCTCCTAAAAAATTATTGCAAGAAATTCTGCCGGTTCACTTTCCATGGCCTTCATGCCATGGGGTAAAGAGGCGTCAAAATAAAGAGAATCTCCTGCATTTAACACAAATTCTTTTCCGTCAATGACGATCATCAGTGTGCCCTTCAATACATAGTTAAACTCCTGGCCGGGGTGGGAATTCATCGAGACAGAGGCCTCTTTATTTGGAAGGACAGTTACCAGGAACGGTTCAGCCTTTTTATTCACAAAATTATATGCAAGGCTTTGGTATTGATAGGGTGTCCTCCTTTGAACACTGATCCCCTTTCCCTTTCGCACCAGTGAAAAATGCGTTAGCTTGGGTGACTTACCTGTAAGTAATTCGGTCAGGTCAACATGAAAACGATTGGCAAACTCATTAAGAAAACCAATAGGAATGTCCTGGTTTCCGCTTTCATATCCAGCATAGACCTCTGAAGGGATATTCACCATAGAAGCAACCTGTTCTGTAGTATAACCTGCGATCTCGCGAAGTTCCCTAATTCTCGCTGCAATCATTCTAATCTGTTCAGACATAATAACACCTCTCAATCAATCTCTCATATTTTTTTGATTCACTTGCCCTTTCTATCAAAAACCTGCCCACCGATCAGAGTTAATGTCCAGGTAAGCTGAAAGAAGGATGTCCTTTGGATGAAAAAATGATATTGTATTGAAATCCATACCATAATGTTAATATAGATTTTAAACCTTATTGGCAAGCTTTACAAGCGATTTCCAGGGTTTTTTTGTTCGAAAGGCGTTGAGAAATAATCAGATTGGTGATATAATTGGTTCAGAGATTGGTTCATGTTCCTGAAGTGTTCGATTATAACCTATTATTTTGAACCTACAGTAGACTTACGGGAACCCGATTGTTTTTATCGGTATTACAGGCCTCAAGATAATTCCGACACCGGTTCAAATCGGTTGCAACGGCAGAGGAAGTAAGAGCGGTAAAGCAGGGTACCCACCTAGCATTTGGCTAGGTGTCAAAATATAGGGAAACGGCATTTCGGGACATGAAAGTACTGCAGGTATATTAGAGCCTGCAACATTAAATGCCTATGCCGGTAATCATTTTGTACCGGCACAAAAGTCAATTGATTAAGGCTTTTACTCCAGGCTGGCTGTCAGCTTGGAGTTTTTTTATGTGCATAAAGATGAATCAATTCCTCGATTTGTCCAATTTTTACAGATGCTCAAAGCGCACTTGCGCACTGTTCGTGATCTTTAGACAAACAGAGGTCTTAGGCTCATTTGATAAATTCATATTCGGGATAAAAGCACCATATAATTATTCTGGAAAAGCAAGTTCGGGATGGATTTGATTGAGTTACATGATGAAAGGAATCCCCTATACCAGGCGTATTCCCTCATACTCGTCCTATACCAGAACTGTCAAAAAAACAAGAAAGAGTAATGGCAGATCAATTTTCGCCAGAAAGATCATGATCCAGTCCTACATCTGTATTATGATTATTATTTTGTGCATCTGGTTTCAGAACAGCACTGAAAAACTGCTTCAAAGCATCATATCCGAGATACGCTTCCAAGTGGTGGAGCAGCACGTCTCTGGCGAAGATATATGTAAATCCTTAACCGACACCTATGATGAGTGTGTACAGTATCTTCAGGTTTCGGATTGATGCGGTCTGTTTTAATCTTCTTGGCAGCACTGTTTATCCATGAAGCTTTTCACCTGCTCGCAGGCAGGGTGTTCTCCCGGGATGGCTTCCGTGTTCTTTTTGTTCCGGGTGGCTTCCGTGCGGTATGGAGAAATACACCACCCGAAAAATGGAGCCAATGCGTCATCTGTGCCTGCGGTCCGGCTGGAAATTTGCTGTCTGCGGCAGTCTTTGCGTTATTGCCCGGGCGGTATTGGATTTACAGTGAACTAGTAAAGGCAAACCTGTTGATTGGTTTGTTTAACCTAATTCCGCTGTATCCTATGGACGGGGGAAATGTTTTGCTGGTGCTGCTATACAGCCGGCTAGGCTCAACTCGCACCATAAAAATTATGAGGCGGATAGGATGCGGGGTAAGGATTTTTCTGCTGATGGCAGGCTTAGCTTTATTCTTTGTATATAAAAACCCAAGCTTGTTTATAGCAATTGCCCTCCTTCCAGGCATACAATCCATGAAAAGGTCGGTGAACCAGTTGAACTTGAATGCGTTAATACGTCGAAAGCAAAGAATTTTAAAGAAAAAGGCATACCCAATCAGGCACATACTTGTGCTGAAGGAGGTAAGTCTGGGTGAGGCGCTTTTGTTGCTGGATTACGATCAATACCACATTCTCCATATTGCCAACCGCGATCTGAATATTTTGCATTGCATAACAGAGAAGAATTTCATCGATACCATGATTCGCGAGGACCCCGGGAAGACCCTGGAAGAGGTTTTCAATTTACAGGAATAAGATGATCAGAGCTTCCCAATGTTATGGAGTATTTCCCGAGTCGCACCTACGCGGTTCATGGTGTTAATATGTACCCCATCAACACCGCTTGCAAGCAAATCCTGAATCTGTTCGGAAGCATATTCAATACCTGCCTTTTCCATATCGGATGAGTTTCCATACTTATCCAATAACAATACAAGTTTTGCAGGCATTGATGCCCCGCACATCAAAGCAATTCTTTTGATCTGATCGGCTTTGAAAATTGGCATTACTCCGGGCAATACCGGGCAGTTGATATGGTATATTGCACACTTGTCGAGAAAATCATAAAAGACCCGGTTATCGAAAAAAAGCTGTGTGATAAGAAAGTCAACTCCTGCATCAACCTTCATTTTTAAATAGTGCATATCAAATTTAATTCTCGGAGAATCTGCGTGACCTTCCGGGTACGCAGCCGCAGCAATACAAAAATCATTTTGCTTTCGTATATGACGGATTAATTGGGAGGCATGGGAGAAAACGTTTTTTGAAAAATCAAAATCCGGGTTATCTACGGGAGGATCACCACGAAGGGCTAAAAGGTTTTCCAGGTTTTCTTCCTCCATTCGAAGGAGCATGCTGTCAATCTCATCAACAGAGTGTCCCACACAGGTAAAGTGAGCCAAGCTTTCTATTCCGTACTCCTTTTTAATCTTGGAAGAGATGTCCAGCGTTCTTCCCTTTTTACTTCCGCCGGCACCGTAGGTTACGCTGATGAAATCGGGCATCATGGAAGCAAAATCCCCCAACCTCTCATATATCGTTTCAACAGGGGTTTCAAGCTTTGGTGGGAAAACTTCAAATGAGATGGTCTGTCTTTTCTTAAGAAATAAATTACTAATTTTCATTATTCAGTCTCCTGCATCAAACATTTGCACCATTCTACCACAAACCATGAAATACAGTCAAGTACAGTTAAAGTACATTTAATGAATAATTATATACAAAAGCGAGGAAAATTCATGCACTAGTTGACCCGGGAAATTCAGTTTCATCCGAAGCAATCTTTGTTCCGGTTGCAATGATCAGGAATATTGTGATAGAATTCAAAAGAGCACATCCTACGAGTGTGAGGAATGGACAGGAGGTATATGGATGGATATATTCATGGAGAAAATCGTAAAAAAGAAACGAGATATAAAAGATCACCTTATCATCTCTGGTGTGATTATTGGAGCGCTGGTTCTTATACTGGTTGTTCTAAATATACCGTTATTGGCATCCATGGGGTTGTTTTTTGTTGCCGGCATTATATATGCGGCATATATGTTGATAACAACCAGAAATATTGAATATGAATATGCAGTAACCAACGGTGATCTGGATATTGATAAAATTATAGCTCAGAGGAAACGGAAGCGTATCTTCAGTGCGAACTGCAAAAGCTTTGAAGTGGTTGCCAAGGTGAAGAGTGAGCATTTTACACCACAATACAGAAACTTTAAAAATCAGATGAATTGTGCCTCCTCATTGGAAGGGGACGATGTCTATTTTATCGCATTAAGCTATAATAATGCCCAGACTATTGTATATTTCGAACCGACAGAGAAAATGCTGAAAAACTTCAAAACCTTTATTCCACGTAAAGTTTTTACCTGATAGAAGAGATAATCGGTTAAATCTATTCGCCTGCCTCCATATGGTCAGGCTGAAAAGATTTGACTTATTGCTGGCAGAAAGAAAACATAATTTATATCTCACGAAAAAGGGCGTTGGACGCCTTTTTTTGATATAAATCAATAATTTGCCTGTGCAAACATTTGCCGGGTTAGAAGCCACATCATTGTTGTGTTTCGGAACGCTTCAAAAGATATGAAAAATTGAAAATTATTGCAACCAACATTTTCTGAAAGACATTTGTCAAAATAAAAGGTATAATGATGAAGAGGCTGATGTTTTGTATTCCAATCCTTAGGGGGAGTGGCTGGCTGATCTTTGTTACTTGCTTTGTTTACGATTATACAAGCATTATACGATGCAATGCTTTTTATCCTATCCATGTAGGGAAGGTTTGTATTCGGAGGTCATAGATGAAAAAAGATTTTATTTTATTCTCTATTGTGTTTATCTTTATTACCGGTTGTGCTGCTTTAGCAGGATATCTGTACAAGCAGCATTTCAAGGCGAATGAAACGGTTGTCAGTGCATATGATAGCGCAAATACAGTTCTTATTATCGGAGGAGAGCAAATCATAGATGAAAAACCGCCCGTTGTTTCGGACGGACAAGTTCTACTACCCTTTTCAACCGTTAAATCTCATTTGGATCCCTATATCTGGTGGGATCAAACCCTGAAAAAGGTTACGATTACGACCGAAGACAGAGTTATTCAGATGCAAACAGATAGCCTCGATGCCTATATCAATAATCATCCTATGGAGTTGAAGTTTCCTGCCACCGAGATTGAGGGTGCGGTTTACATTCCAATTAACTTCCTGGCCTCTTTTTACAAAATTCGTATCAATTATGTAAGTACAACAAATGTAGTGATGATTGATTGGGAAGACACGATCCATCGAATCGGTTATCCTGTGTCGACCAAATCAGTTGTGAGAAAAGGCCGGCATATTCGATACCCCATACTGAGACAGTTTCAAGATAGTGATCTGCAGTCTGAAGCCTCGAAGATGCATATATTTGAGGAATATGATAAATGGTACAAGGTTCGTACAGCCGATGGCATTCTGGGGTATAAACTGAAAGAGGAAGTTGTTGTAAAATCCATTGAACTGGCACGGATTCCAGAGTTGGTAAAGCGCGCACCGGCGCTCCCTGCCGGAAAGATCAATCTTGTATGGGATCAGATGTATCAGCCGACAAAAGCGTATCTTGACTGGAAAGCAGAAGAAGGTATAGACATACTGTCTCCAACCTGGTTTCAGATAGCAAATGAAAAAGGAGATTTCATCAATCGTGCCGATGATCAGTATGTTACGTGGGCTCATGATAATGGTTATCAGGTTTGGGCGCTGGTTGCCAATGATTTCAGTAATATTGACAATACCAGCAGCATTTTGAACGATGGGCTGAAAAGGGAATATGTCATAAAACAGATACTGGCTTTTTCTGCCCTTTACAACCTGGATGGGATCAATATTGATTTCGAAAATATGTACAAAAATGATAAAGAGGCATTCACCCAGTTTGTCCGGGAGCTAACCCCTTTGCTTAGAGAGCAGGGTCTTGTCGTATCTGTTGATGTTGGTATTCCCGATGGGAGCGACACTTGGTCCAGATGCTATGACAGAAAAGCATTGGGTGAAACGGTAGATTATGTATGCCTGATGACCTATGACCAGACCTGGGCGGGAGCCAATCAGGCAGGTTCCACTGCCGAACTGGACTGGGTGGAGGAAAACCTGAAAAAAACTTTGAAAGAGGTTCCAGCAGACAAGCTTTTGTTAGGCATTCCGTTGTATACTCGTCTATGGGAGGAAACAGCTGATGAAAGCGGTAAAATAAAAGCTAAAACCGGAAAGGCCCTGTCTATGCAGGCAGCAGTTCGTCTGATGGAAGAGAACAACGCTGTTGCGCAATGGGATGAAAAAAGCGCCCAATATGTTGTTGCTTATACCCGGGATGATGTTACATATAAAATGTGGTTGGAAAACGAGCATTCTGTGAATTACAAGTCAGCTCTGGCTCATAAGTATAATCTGGCTGGAACCGCCGCATGGAGCCACAACTTTGCCAATGAAAAGGTATGGACGGTTTTTGCGGAGAATCTGAAGAATACCACTCATTATGAAGAATGGAGAGCAAAGAATATAACACAACCGGTAATGCCGTAACCTTACGATATTGTGGGCGTCACATTTGAGAGTAATTGTATTATTTATTGCCTTGGATCTTTTTCATATGATATAATGTGAAAAGTCGCTTTAACAGCAAACAGACCAAGCGATAAGTTTATTCCCCTTTTAAAGAAGAACGTAGTTTGTTTAGGAGAGCTTAATGGAGTATTCAAAAAGCGGGTGGGACTTTCTGTTTTGGCCGCGAACTTGGCATAAACGGCTAAACAAAACGATATTAACATTGATCCCCGCATGTATTTTCGTTGGAATCTTTGATGTACTGGCAACATCACCTTCCATTGTATATGATTATATTTTGACCGCTGAATCTAAGTTATTTACAAAAATCCTCCTCGCGATCGTACTATCCGCCCTGGTTGGCTTTCTGGATGTGTTTATTTTCGCATGGCCCATCGCTGATCTTTGCCGATACCTTGCAAAGCGCAGAGAGAAATTTATTGTTCAGGGTTTTCACATTATTCTGATGAAATCATACGCTTATTCCCATTTATTGTTTATTCCCGTTTTACTGTTGAACACGCCAACAGGATTGCATATTGAAAATCTGGATCCGCAAATGCCTTTTTTCAAGCGCCTGCTCATTATCGTGCTGGTGGTTTATGCTTCCATGCAGTTGTTTTGGCAGATCGGTATTCTTCTTCGTACAATCAGCGTCAAGAGCAAGCTGGAATTTTCAGGAAAGCTGATTGTGGCCATCGCCATATTCATATGGTCCAACCTTTCGGGAACGGCTATTATTTATCTGCTGCAAATCATCTACCGGTTGTTTTTGAATCTGGATAAGGTTTCTTAGAAAAATAATTTGAAAAAAATCATAAGCCGGGGTATAATAATGTTGTTCATTCAGAGATCTGTCCCGATGGTCCAAAGGATAAGACAGTAGATTC
>JAAYKJ010000253.1 GCA_012522505.1 Clostridiaceae bacterium | reverse complement strand
GCAGTAGTAACCGTACCAGGCCAATCATATGATACATCAGTTGTTGTATTATCGGGAATCGTTATTTCCAACCCTAAATATTCGATTAGAGATTTAGATTTCGTAGTAGCACTAGTAACAGCGAGGCAGGATAAAGCTACATCGTTTGTAGAATTCATGTACGTTAATACAGCACGCTTGATGCTTTCTGCGGTTTCCTTGTCTGCATTTTCACGGCTGGAGTTCAGTACTCCTCCAAACAGTGTAATAGCGGTTCCGGCGATGACAGCCATGATGAGAATTGCTACAAGCAATTCAACGAGCGAAAAGCCTTTGTTTTCCCTTAACATTTTTTTCATATTCATAACCTCCAAAACAATATATTAAAGATTCAGCTAAAGATAAATACTATTGCTCTCTTTGATGCTGCTTATAAAAGTTCCATAATAGATGTGCTCTTTACATATCAGCCCCAATATTCTGGTAAACGCTGATCATCGGATAAAGAACACTGAGAATAATGAACGCCACAACACCTCCTAAACAAATCATGATTAACGGCTCTATAAAAGTCGTCAGCTTTTGTATTTTTTCTTCCAGTTGATCCTCGAAAAAACTGGCAGATTTTTTGAGCGTATCATCCAGATTTCCGGATTCTTCGCCTGTTTTTATCATGGATATTGCCATCGGCGGGAAATAACTCATTTCATTGATCGTCCTTGTCAGAGACTGTCCTTTTTTCAATTCTTCGATGGCATTACCCATCTTTTGCATTAATATGGAATTTCCAAGTACCCGCTGTACTATCTCCATAGATTCTATCATCAGTACACCGCTTGATAACAAAGTTGCAAGGGTTCTGCATAGCCTTGCTGTCATCATTGATTGAATCACATCAGCAACAAGAGGAAGTTTAAGAACCAATTTGTCCAAAATAAGTTTGCCGTTTTTAGAATCATACATGAGCTTGATAATGTAAACGAACAATACGACAGATACAATAAGTATGTACCAATACTTTGTACAAAAATCACTGATCTTCAGCATAACCTGAGTCAGCTTTGGCAACTCAACGTTCATGCCGGCAAAAGCTTTACCGAACTGAGGTATGACTACCGCGACCATGACAGCTACAACGATAACTGCGATGATCAAAATGATGATGGGGTAAGTCATAGCACCTTTAACCTTTTGTTTTTGCTTGTAATCCTTTTCAAACTGGTCTGCCATTCTTGTAAACACACGATCTAACTGCCCACTGACTTCTCCAGCCTCAACCATGCTTAACAGAATGGCAGGGAAAATATCCGGGAAATCACTCATTGCAGTGGATAAGGACGTGCCCTTTTGAATATTGGTAAACATATCGTTCAGGCAGTCTTTCAAAGTTGGGTTTAGTGACTGGTTTCGGATAACATCCAATGCACCAGCGATGGATATACCCGCTTCAAGCATAATGGAAAACTGGCGGCAGAATTGTACGAGATCTACCAGCTTCACTTTTTTTCGGAATATACTTATCTGAGAGATGTCCGTGATGAAGTTTTTCTCTACGATTTCCAAGGGAATAAAACCGTTTTCACCCATCAGCTGAACCAGCCTTTCACGACTGTCAACCTTTGTTTCACCGGTTAATATCGCGCCTTCGGCGTTTTTTACCTTGTAACTGAATACCGGCATGTTTTCCTCCTGTTACATTATTATAGGGCAACGCCCAGTGCATTAACAAGATAGTTTAGCCTTTCGGTGTCCAGATTCGGGTTGAACTCAAGACCTCTGATCTTTGCAACGTTGATTTGAAATGCCGGCAATTCAAGATGTTCCTCAAAATACTCACGAATGCCCTTCATTTGGGAGCCCCCGCCGATCAGGAAGACCTTGCTGGGATGCTCTCCGCTGCACCGTGTCATATAAAAATCGATACACATTTTAATGTCTCTGATTATGGAATCCATGACCTTTCGTGCAGCCTGAGAACATATGTACTCGGTTTCAGGTGTCATGTTGTTGGAAAGGCCATACATCTTTTTGTAAAGTTCTGCTTTGCCAATCTCTTTAGGCAGCAATTGCAGATCCTTGAATATCTGGTCATCGATTCTGCTGCTGCCCTTAAGGATAACCCGGTTGAACTCGGGGGTCCTGTCTTTCAATATATTGATAATGGTGGTTTCAGAGCCCAAATCAATGACAATGAATGTATTGTTTTGGTGCTTTTCGTACCGTACCTGTTTTGCAACGCTATTCTTGCCGATGTTGATATC
>JAAYKJ010000252.1 GCA_012522505.1 Clostridiaceae bacterium | reverse complement strand
TGCTACAAGTTCAATGGTCGGATCCACCCATTTCATGACTTTTGCTGCCTCAACAGCAGCACGTCCATATTCTTCAGCTGTCTTCATGCATATCTGCCAAGGTCCGTCCATTTCATTACCAATGCACCAGGTTTTAATATCATGAGGTTTTTCGTAACCATGAGACTTTCTTAAGTCGCTCCAGTATGTGCCCCCCGGGTGATTGCAGTACTCAACAAGGTTCCTTGCTGCATCAGTACCCCTTGTGCCCATGTTGACAGCCATCATAACACTGGTATCCGCATATTTTGCCCAATCGACAAACTCATTGGTACCAATTTCGTTAGATTCCACTGAAAACCAGGCCAAATCAAGTCTTTTAGGCCTTTTTTCAACAGGTCCAATTCCATCCTCCCAGTTATAGCCTGAAAGAAAATTACCTCCGGGATATCGGACGATTGGAACCTTCAACTCTTTTACCAGTTCAATAACGTCCTGACGGAACCCCTTCTCATTGGCGGAAGGATGCCCTGGCTCATAAATTCCGCCATAAACCGAGCGTCCCCACTGTTCGACGAAAGAACCATAAACCCTATTATCCACCTGACCAATTCTGAAATCCTTGCCAATGACTACTTTTGCTTTTTTCATTTTACACCACCTAAAAAATAAAAATATTAACAAGTTAATCATATAATTATGGTGCAATTAAGTCAATATGTATCGCAAACAGGTATTTCCTTTACATTAACGACCCACTAATTTATAATTATATTAATCAGAAGACATGAATTAACATAGATTTGTTTTTTAGGAGATCATTTGCAATGAAGATAAAGATTTCAGAGAAACACCTCCCGGTGTTTGAAGCACTAGCTAGCGGCGTACGCTTGAAAATCATCAACCTGCTTTCGCAAAGGTCAATGAACATTAAGGAACTTGCGCAAAATCTTTCATTAAGCAGCGCCATTTTAACCATGCATATCCGCAAGCTGGAAGATGCAGGAATCATCAAATCGGAAAGAGTAAAGATCAACGGCGCTATACACAAGATATGCTCCCTGGATATGGACCTGATTGAAATTGAATTTCCAAAAAATAAAGACAGCGATCTAAAAACATATGAGTTCATATTGCCGGTGGGTCATTACACCGATTTCAACGTGACTCCAACCTGTGGCCTGGCTACAACAGAAAAAATAATCGGATATTTCGATGATCCGAGGTACTTTTGGGATCCAGAGAGGGTCAATGCAAAGATATTGTGGTTCACAAAAGGCTATATCGAGTATAAGGTTCCAAATCATCTGTTATCCGACCAAACTCTGAAGTTCATTGAAATATCCATGGAACTTGGCTCAGAAGCCCCAGGAGTCAACAGCAACTGGCCCTCAGATATATCCTTTTTTCTTAACGGAGTAAATATCGGACACTGGACCAGCCCCGGGGATTTTGGGTCCACAAAGGGAAATTTTACGCCTGATTGGTGGAGTCTTAGTGTCGGACAGTATGGTTTGTTGAAAATCATCAAAATAGATGACACCGGTTCCTATATTGATGGAGAAAAGATGTCAGAGGTTACGCTGTCTCAGCTAAACTTGCGTGAACAACTATGGTCCCTGAGAATCGCTGTCTTAGAGGATGCCCTGCACCAAGGTGGTGTAACCTTGTTTGGTTCAGGCTTTGGCAACTACGATCAGGACATCGTTTTCAGGCTTTATTATGTTTGAACTTGCGATTCCCACATCACCGGTTTGCTCCAGGATGTTTTTTGAAAAATGCTGTGTTCCGGCACAAAGATAGCAATGTCGGCAACAAAGTTACCATTGCTCATTTTCCCTTCGGCTATCCCCTACGTAGGGGGTAAAATCTTTTTAGGGGTGAATTTTCATTTGGCTATTTTTGAGCTCCAATACCATATCTTCTTTTACGAATCCAGAGCTTTGTATGATTTTGTTGCAGACCTATCTATCATCAATCCTCAACCCCATGCAAAACTAATTTTGTAACATGACATTCTTTATGTCAGTAAATTCATAGAAATAGGACAGTTTATTTGCCAGGGTGTGGTTGTAGAGGATGAAGAACCAGCCCTATTTCAATACATCAAATGTGGAGGTTCAACAACATACACGGTTTCATCACCCGGGACCTTGAAAAATTTCAATACATCAAATGTGGAGGTTCAACGCTGATTTTCTCGCCATCTTCAAAATGTTTGTTGCAATTTCAATACATCAAATGTGGAGGTTCAACACAGCTTGCTTTTCCAACTGTACCACCTGCTCATATTTCAATACATCAAATGTGGAGGTTCAACGCGAAGCACTCGTCTCCGAAGAAGTTCTGATCGAATTTCAATACATCAAATGTGGAGGTTCAACCAACGCCAATACTGGCTTTTATTAATCTATTCTATACTAATAACGCTTTAGCAGCAAGCCGCATAAAAGTTT
>JAAYKJ010000251.1 GCA_012522505.1 Clostridiaceae bacterium | reverse complement strand
TTGATTCACTTCTGCCCTGACGGAAATATTTCCCACAAGCAGTATGACTGCGATCATCATTTTTACAAATATTCTTCTGACTCTTTTCATCACAATTTCCTCCATTCATATGGTTTATATAGGGGAGAGAGCATTTTTCCCTGTTTGGGTTAAGCTGCAGATGGTGATCATGAAGAAGGATATCAGTTCTTTATATGAGAAGGCTTTCCGTTGAAACATGTTGCGGTAGGAGGCGGCCCAATAGTCAGAAAAAGGGTGACCGGAGCTGCAATGCTCCAAAGGTTTCATGACCTGTTTTACCATGTCTGAAAAACGCATTTTCCATGTTCAATTCTGGATACCCGGCTAAATATATAGATAAAATACATGGAAATAATGATAAGAAACTATCTTTTAATCATCAGGGTAACACACCAAAAAATGGTTGTCAACAACAACATAAATATGAAAATATTGCCTGTTGATTCGGGGTATTATAGCATGCCTTACCCCTGAATTAAATACTATGAACACAGTTTTGTTTTCATGATATAATAGTTGATATCATTTCCCGGATGTGGGATATTTAATTATCATGTGGAAAGAAGAGGTTTTATGAATATCCAGATCTTTGGAGCACAAAAATGCTTTGATACCAAAAAAGCCGAGCGTTATTTCAAGGAGCGGAAAATAAAATATCAGCGGATAGACCTACTACGCTATGGGCTAAGCAAGGGTGAATTTGAAAGTGTGAAATCAGCCATAGGTCTGGATGCATTGATCAACCCAAAAGCCAAAGAGTATAAGGCCCTGAATATGCAACAGCTTGGTATCGGAAGCGTTGCTGCCGAGGTACTGTTTAAGAACCCGGGGCTATACAAAACGCCTATTGTCAGAAATGGTAAGAAAGCTACAGTCGGGTACCGGCCGGACGTCTGGATGCATTGGGAATAGATCGGTTACGCCGAATTAAACTAAGTGAAATCAGGAGGAGATGAAATGGCAAACAATAGGAATATAGAAAGCAGTGCTTTTGAAACTCCCAAACTGTTTGAAACAGGGTTGCTTTTCTCTGTGGTTGCATTTTTACTTTTATTCATTGGTACAATTGTTCAAAAGAGGAATTTTACTACGGGGATACTAATAACCGAGTTTGTAATAATCTTGTTGCCCCCGATTTTATTGCTGTGGATAAGGAAATATGATATTCCTCGGATGTTAAGGCTGAACCGCGTTAGCTTTCTGAATTTATTCATCATTTTTTCCATGATGCTGTTTTCATTATGGATAGTAACCATTATCAACCTGTTTAACCTGTGGCTGCTCAAGACAATTTTTGGACGGGTACTTGTACCACAGTTGCCACTCAATGAAAACTCAGTTTTGATAAACATTTTGCTTGTCGGGGGGTCAGCTGGTATCTGTGAAGAGGTCATGTTCCGTGGGGTCATTCAGAGAAGCTTTGAAAGGTTTGGCGCTTTTCTCTCAATTTTTATAACAAGTTTACTGTTTGGCCTCTTTCATATGGACTTTCAAAAACTTCTCGGAACTTTCCTGTTAGGCATGCTTATTGGATTTATTGTTTACCGTACCAACTCATTGTATGCCGGAATGTTCGCTCATTTTACGAATAATACACTGGCTGTTCTGATTAGTTCTTTATCAGAAAAAGTGCCTGGTGTTACAGAAATGCAGGCCAATAATGATTATGTGAACAGTTATTTCAACATGTTGGAGAGTATGCCATCTCCTCAGCTTGCCATGGTGGTCTTTATATGGATTATGAGTGCTCTTTTCTGCGGTGCAGCATTGGCGGGGCTGATGTGGGCATTTGTTAGAAACACCTCCAGTAACCGGGAGAAAATTTCGCACACCCGCACTGAAAAAATATTGCCTGCAATACTGGCGTTTTTACCGGGAGCCATTGCGATTGTGGTTGTTTATGTTTCGACTGCGTATGCGTTAAGCGGTTTGCGATAATTAACCGCTGAAACATTATCTGGGTTTGGAACAAGGTCATGCAAAGTCTTTGCGGCAGGAACAGATAGGAAATGTAACATTACAATTTTATGAATAGCGTGTAAAATGAAAAGAAGAGCTGGAATTTGAATCGATTTGTGTATATAATGTACATATTGCGTTTGATAAATGTCGAACATTTTTGTTATGCTCTGTCCTGTAAACATACCAACGTCCGCTCACGTTTTGCATGTCACAGCGTAACAGCGATATTGTTTAGCTACGAGGTTAACAAATTATTTTAGTGGAGGATGAGACTCTTGAAAAATAAAGAAAAGAAAAAGATGGCAACAGATATGAAGATATTTTTCATTATTTGTGCCGTAATCGTGTGTATTTTGGCAGCGGCTGTGGTGTACCTGGTCATACCGAAGGATGTTGCTGTTGTAGGGGACAATAAGGTTACCCATCATGAATTCAAGTATTATTTCATGCAGAATCTCCAGTCTGTCTTAGCGTATGCCGATCCATCAACAGATCAGCAGCAATTGATTGATTATGCCAAGCAAATGGCGCTTTCGCAGGCTGTTCAGGTTGAATACATGCTGCAGGAGGCTAAAAAGGAAGGCTTTAAGGTTGATGAAAAAGAGCTTAATGACAGTTGGGCTGAGATGCAAAAGTCTGTCAATGAAGGCGCTCAGCAGTGCAATCTTTCAGTGAAGGATTTTTGTGAGCAATCCTTCGGGGTGAATATGAATCAATTGAAGTCTATCTACGCCGACACCTTTAGGGCACAAAAGTATATTGACAAAAAAATAGATGAAATGCCTGTAGATGAAACCGAATTGCTCACTTACTATGAAGAGAATAAAGAATTCTTTGATTATTGTGATGTAAGGCATATTCTAATCAAAGTAGAACAGGATGCAGAGGATGCTGTTGTACAGGAGAAAAACAAAGAGGCGCAGGATATACTGGCCAGGGTAAACAACGGTGAAGATTTCGCTGCTCTTGCAGAGGAATTTAGTGAAGATACTGGTTCAAAGAATACAGGTGGGCTTTATCAGGTAACCCAAAATACAAACTTTGTCCCCGAATTCATGGAATGGACGTTTTCGCATAAGCCCGGTGAAACAGGCATCATCCAAACCATGCATGGGTTCCATGTCATGAAGCTTGACAATGTGTATGACTCGCTGGAATCCAACAGGGACAATATTATCTCATCGTATAAGGCAGAAAAGTTCCAGAGCAGTATGAATGAAGAAATGGGAAACTCGAACATAAAAATTGAAGTTCTGAAGGGATATAACGAGTTTCAGTTCTAAATAGTATTGTTGAATATTCAAGTGATGAAGACTGATGCCAGTGAATGCTAAACATGAGAAATTGAATCGATATAGAAAATGGACAATCAATAGCTGGAAAAGGCTTTTCAGTTGTTACTGATAAGTCACTCTCAAGTTAGGCAAGCCATGCTTTTGGCCTTACGGTAATCATTACAAAAAATGTTGTAGAAAAGTAAAGCTGTATCATTTGGATACGGCTTTTTTCTTATGGACATGAAAAGACTGCTGGTGAATGGCTGTTGCTGTTTGCTGCAGTCTTTTGTCTGAATGTGCATCATTTGCTATTTGCGCATATTTCTCTCATTGGCCCTCCGGCCTTCCTCTATCTGCCTGAAATAATCCTTGCGCTTATTATATGATCTCCTGCGGTTCCGTATCCATTCAATCATATCGTTTCCGAAGAAAAGAATAAAATTTGCCAATGAAACTAAAGCAGCGACTTTCGAGCTAAGAGGTCCGAACAGAACGGTAAACCCGATAAAGGCAACATTCAGCCAGGCAAGGTATTTTATTTTGATGGGAAGAATAAAGAACAAAAGAATTTCGTAATTTGGAAACATATATGCAAAGGCAAGGAACAGAGACAGGTTCAGATGTGTTGCATCTGAGCCACCTGTGATAAATGCTGCGATGGTTGTTGCGATCATACCCACCAGATAATAAATATTCAGCTTAAAGCTTCCCCACTCACGCTCAAGGGTGGTACCTATCATGTAATAAAAATACACTGTAAACAATATGAAAAGAATACTGGTTTGCGGAGGAATAAAGACATACGTAACAAGGCGCCAGACCTGTCCTTTCAGAACAAGAGAAGGGATAAGGCGCAGATGGCTTTGGATCGGCATCATGAAGTTTAGCAGAAAAACAGCCAAATTTCCGATGGCAATATACAGCATGATGCCCTTTATTGCATATTTTCCAAATTTTCTTTCAAGCTTATCAAGGAACTTCAAAAACATTGGAGTACTCCTTTCATGATATCATATGGAAGATGAATAGGGCTCCCATTATCGCATAATGCTATACATAGCAGTTGGCGCTTAGCTGTCCTGTGTAAAAAATGGTTGTATCTTTCCGCTATTGTATCCTGTCAGGTCTTATCAAAAAGAGCGTACCTTATTCCAAGGTCGTGTTAAGTCATAACGTAACCCTCTATAAATTCTATTCGATCTATCAGAATTAATCAAGTAACAGGACTTAGAGAATTCGGAGAAAGCATTCTGATCGTTGGCGCACAATTCATGCAAAACGTTCATTGGAATCACACGCGAAGGGACTTTTCGGTGGGAAGATCTATCGGGATCTACCCACCGAAGATGCAAAAGAGCTATATCTTATCCACACCATGCCATGCCTTAAGATAAATTTCTTTCAATTCGGATACAAGGGGCATTCTTGGGTTTGCTGTGGTACATTGATCTTCAAACGCTTTATCTGCCAGCTCATCCAATTTGCTCATGAAAACGCTCTCTGAAATGTCACATTCCTTTAGTGATAATGGCATATCCAGCTTTTCCATCAGTTCAACCACAGCCGATATCAGACATCCAACCCCTTCATCAGCATTGCTGCAGGGAAGGCGGAGATATTTTGCTATCTCAGTGTATTTCTCATCGGCAATGTAATGCTCATACTTTGGAAACGCAGCAAACTTTGAGGGCCTGGATGCATTATACCGGATGACATGGGGAAGCAAGATTGCATTTGCACGGCCGTGGGGTAAATGAAACTCACCCCCGAGCTTGTGGGCAAGGCTGTGATTAATACCCAGGAATGCGTTTGTAAAAGCCATGCCTGCAATGCAGGAAGCATTATGCATTTTTTCGCGTGCCTTCAAATCAGTGCTGTCCCGATAAGAACGGGGAAGATATTCAAAAACCAGTTGAATGGCTTTCATCGCCAATGCATCCGTGTAATCCGAGGCCATAACCGAAACGTAGGCTTCGATGGCATGGGTCAAAACATCCATACCAGTATCGGCAGTAACCCGCGCGGGAACCGATTGAACAAACTCCGGGTCGATGATAGCCACATCTGGTGTTAGTTCATAATCGGCCAGAGGATACTTTGTTCCTCTTTCAGGATCGCTAATTACAGTAAACGATGTAACTTCCGAACCGGTTCCTGAAGTGGTCGGAATGGCAACCAGTTTTGCCTTCATACCCAAGGGAGGATATTTAAACACTCTTTTTCGAATATCCATAAATTTCATATGCAGATCACTAAAGTCTATTTCCGGATGCTCATAAAAAAGCCAAATGCCCTTTGCAGCATCAATGGCCGATCCGCCACCAAGTGCGATGATGACATCAGGCTGGAAATCCAATGCGATTTTTGCTCCTTCCAGAACAGTTTCTACAGTGGGATCGGGCAAAATCCTGTCAAAGATTTTGGAACGAACATAATTCTTGCCTTCCCGTTTACGCAAGTGGTACAGTAATTTTTTCACATACCCCAGTTTAACCATCACTTCATCGGTAATGATTAGGGCTCTTGTGATATCAGGCATTTTTGAAAGATATTGAATGGAACCTGGCTGGAAATAGATTTTTTCCGGTATTTTAAACCACTGCATATTGTACCGTCTCCTTGCCACACGTTTTTTATTGATGAGATTGACCGCGGTTACATTGGCTGTTGTACTGTTTCTGCCAAAGGACCCGCAGCCCAATGTCAGTGAAGGCATATTGGTGTTATATAAATCTCCAATAGCCCCATGGCTGGAGGGTTGGTTTACAATAATTCTTCCTGTGTTCACCTCTTCAGCAAAACGGGCAATGATTTGATCATTTTTGGAATGAATGACGGCAGAATGTCCCGAGCCACCGAAGTTTACCATTTCCACAGCCCTTCTTATGCCTTCGTTTGAATCCTCTACCTTAAAACAGGCAAGAATGGGGCTTAATTTTTCTCTGGATAGAGGATACTCAGGGCCAACCCCCTCTATTTCGGCAACCAGAATTTTTATGTCATCCGGGGCTTCAATCCCCGCCATTCTTGCAATTACTCCTGCAGGCTGGCCAACGATTTTCGGGTTCATTGACCCCTTTTCTTCATTGATAGCTATCTTTTCAAGTTTTATTCTTTCATCTTCATTCACAAAATAGCAGCCAAGCTTTTTCATATAGTCAGTAACCGGTTTATAAATCTCTTTATCAATGATTACGGCCTGCTCTGATGCGCAGATCATCCCGTTGTCAAAGGTTTTTGACAGAATCAGATCGGTTACGGACCTTTTTATCTCAGCGGTCTTCTCAATATAGCAAGGAACGTTGCCGGGACCAACCCCCAATGCAGGTTTACCGGCACTGTAGGCTGCTTTCACCATGGATGACCCTCCGGTAGCCAGTATTAGCGACACCCCGTCATTTTTCATCAGCAGTTGGGTGGCTTCGATGGAAGGTTCCTCTATCCACTGAATGCAATTTCTTGGGGCTCCTGCCGCAATTGCAGCATCTCTGACAATTCTCGCTGATTCAGCACTGCAGTTCTGCGAGCTGGGATGAAACGCAAAGATGATGGGGTTTCTTGTTTTCATAGCAATGATGCATTTAAACAATGTCGTGGATGTGGGGTTTGTTACCGGGGTTATACCTGCAATCACGCCTACGGGTTCGGCAATATCGTAGTAATCCTCTTCTTCATTTTCATCAATAATACCAACTGTTTTTTGATACTTAATGCTGTGAAAGACGTATTCTGTGGCAAACAGATTCTTGATAATTTTATCCTCATATACGCCTCGCTGTGTTTCCTCCACAGCCATCTTTGCCAGTTTCATATGTTTTGCCAGCCCAGACAGGGCCATTTCCTTAACAATATGATCCACCTCCTGCTGCGATAGCTGGACCATATCTTTCAAAGCGAGCTTCCCATTTTCAACCAGGCGCTCGATCATTTCCGATACATCTGAAGCAGACTGTTTTTTTTCATCCATTTTTTATCCTCCTCGTCACCATATATCAGCATCTCCACTGTTATAGTGTGCGAATTCGCCTGGTTTCAATTCACAATGTTCATGTTTTCGTCTTTGGGATACCGATAGAATGATTCAAATTGGAATGGTGGTCCAAATACTGGGGAATGATGATTATGGGTTGGAATTGCATTGTATTTTTTTGGCTGATATAATATACATGGAAACCGTGCATTTTGATATGGTTTATAGAAACATATCCGGTCAAGTCGGGACAGGAGGGGTGTTATGGGTCTTAGGATGCGCAAAAGCATACAAATCTGTAAAGGTGTAAAGGTGAACTTAGGGTTGAAAGGTGCGAGTTTAAGTTTTGGAACGAAAGGGCTTAGGCATACCATCCATACCAGTGGCAGAAAAACCACCACTGTAGGTATTCCGGGGACAGGGATATCTTATTCAAAAACCCATGGGAACAAGAAGAAACAAGCTTCCTCAAAAGCGTATCAAAGCCAGCAGAGCGGACAGGTAGGCGGCCTGAACGCTGTGAAGGTTGAAGAGTACAACAATATGGTCAACACCCTACAGGGACTACATAAAACATGCGATGAAGCAATAGACTGGAACGAGATCAAAACGCGGGAGGAGCCTTTTACTCCCGGAACGGTCGGGCCCAGGCAGGCAGAAGCACTAAAAGCATTAAATGCGTATAAGCCCGGTTTTTTTGAAAGGCTTTCGTCAAGCAATAAAAAGCAGGAGCTTGAGAAGGCTGTAGCCCAAGCCCAAGCTGAGGATACGCAGGAGTATGAAAATTGGCAAAAGCTGATATCGCTGGCCGATCAGGTGCTTCATGGCAATTTGGATGCGTATCTTGATGTAATCGCCCAAATGAATCCTTTGAGCGATTTGCTCGATTTTGGAAGTGATTTTGAATTTGGTGCGGACAACCCTTCTGCCATTGAGGTTGAGTTCACGGTGAAAGCTGGTGATGTTGTACCTGGATATTCACTCAGCCTTACAAAAACAGGCAAATTGTCACAAAAGGAGCTTACCAAAACAGCATATTATGAGCTGGTTAAGAATTTCGTCTGCAGCTGCACAATAAGGATTGCCAGAGATATCTTCGCTTTGCTGCCTGTGAAAACGGTTGTGGTTCATGCCGTGGAAAACCGCATTAACACGCAAACTGGACAGCAGGAGGACATGACCATTCTATCGGTTCTGTTCGAGCGGGACATCCTGAATGGGCTTCACTTTGACCATATCAATCCATCCGACGCGATGAATAATTTCTGGCATAATATGAAGTTCCAAAAGACTTCAGGTTTCAAAGAAGTAGACCGTATCGAGGATTACTAACAGTTCGATACAGGCATTCAAGAGGGTGCTTTCGTACCGTTTTAGAGGTTATTATTAAGTCCAGAACAAATTCAGCCCCCACCAGTATAGGTGAGGGCTGAATAATAAACATGACCCAACCAAATCAGGGATTTTGGTTATTGAACGAAACAGGAGCTTAAATTTTGATTACAGCTTTCACTACGTCATTCTTATGGTGAATAACAAAATCAAATGCCTTGGCGGTGTCTTCAAAATCAAATTCATGTGTTACGATTGGTTTAACGTCAATAATTCCCTCTGCGATGGCGTTAATGGCCTGGGGATAAATATTCCGGTAACGAAAAACGGTTTTAATCTGGGCTTCCTTATTCATCAGCTTCGCAAAATTGAATTCAATAATGTCCTGTGGGGCAAGTCCTACCAAAACAATGGTTCCTCCCCTTCTGACGATATAGGATGTCTGGGAATAGGTTATTTTTGTGCCTGCTGTCTCAATTACAATGTCGCAGCCCATGCCATCGGTTATAGCATCAATCTCTTTCAAAACATCACATTCTGCGGCATTTATTACATGGGTAGCACCAATTTCCTTGGCGAGCTCGAGTCTTTTTGGAATAACATCCACCACGATCAGATCAGTTGCGCCAAATGCCTTGCAAGCCAGCATGGTTACCAACCCAATGCAACCTGCACCGAGGATAACAACCCGGTCACCCAATGATACATTTCCCTGTCTTGCTGCATGAATACCTACCGATAAAGGCTCTACCAAAGCGCCTTCTTTCGTGGTAACATTTTCCGGAAGCTTAAAACACATGTTTTCAGGAAAAGCAATATAATTTTGCAGGCAGCCGTGGTAAGGCGGCGTAGCAAGGAACTCTACATCAGCGCAGAGGTTGTATAAACCCGATTTGCAAAAATAGCACTGTCCGCAGGTAATTCCTGGTTCAAGCGCAACACGGTCTCCCTTTTTTAATGTTTTTACGTTGGCGCCAACCTCCGCAATGGTTCCGGCACATTCGTGTCCAAGGATGAAATCGCCATTCACCACGAAATCGCCTATCTTGCCATGCTCAAGATAGTGGACGTCCGATCCGCAGATTCCGACATACTCTAATTTTACAAGAACCTCGTTGTCACCAGGCTTCGGCATGTTGATCTCACGCAATTCAATGTTGTTGATACCTGTCATAAAGGCTGCTTTTTGCATAGGAAATACCTCCATTCAATGAGTGATATGATAGCGATATTCAATTAGTAAAGGGTTTCAAAAACCAAGAACGGTTTCCATAACTACTTTAGCCCAGCGATCCAGGTTTTCTGGATTGTTGTTAACAGAACTGATATCCTTCAATGTCAATTCCACGGGTGTGTTGTTGCGACAGCAGGCGGCATTCTGCGATGTTTAACATTTTCAGACGGATATATGCTAACTTGCGGATTAACAAAAGCATGAAATCCGGTCGATCGACAAGCACCCACAAAAGTGGTTCCAACCCGCGCCACTGCACAATATCATCCTAAGGAACATAATAACATATATATTCAAACCCTGTCAATTTCACCGGAAAAATATCGTCAAGCAGATATTCAAGCCCCTCACTGTCACGTCTGCGATAGCTTTTCCGTTATGTATCACCCAGTTAATATTTCCTTATAAGCAAAGCATTCCGTAATATGATCATTGACTATACCAGTAGCTTGCATGAAAGAATAAATTATGGTCGAGCCGACGAACGAAAAGCCCATTTTTTTTAAGTCGCGGCTTATTTTATCGGAGAGCGGGGTGTTTGCGGGCAAATCATCATGTTTCTCCCGATGGCCTGTAATTGGTGTATAATCAACATATCCCCATATGAATTTATCAAAGCTGCCGTATTCCTCGATAACTTTTAAGAATGCCTTGGCATTGGCTACGGCTGCGTTTATTTTCCTTCGATTCCTTATTATTTTTTCGTTTGCCATAAGCTCCAGAATTTTGGCATCATTATAGAGAGCTACCTTATACGGATCAAATCCATCAAAAGCCTCCCGGAATGCGTCTCTTTTGTTAAGTATGGTTATCCAGGCAAGTCCTGCCTGCATACCTTCTAAAATAAGCATTTCGAACAGCTTAATATCGTCATGTACAGGCCGTCCCCATTCGTTGTCATGATAGTCTACATATATGGGGGTATCTCCTGCCCAAGAGCATCTTATTTTTTCGTTCATAAATCTGCCTCCCCAAATCTGTGATGTTTATTCCTATATACACTTACTTTTAGGCAAAGTTGCTACTTTTCCATAACAATATATTCTTTCTTAAAGGTACTTCGTTGCATAAAACTATGGTTTTCCTGATTATATTCATATGACCCCAGCATTTCGGCTGGATTTGTGAGTTCAAGTTCAAAGATCCATATGTACATAATATTTCTATATAATGTGGTCGTCAAGAAGTTTTTCGGAGTGTGGAAAGTGGTAACCTTCAGCGCTTCGGGATATCATCTGAAAAAACAAGGGCAAATCATGTATAAAATGAACCGGCCCCTGTTGATAAAACAAATGAAATGGGAACACAGAGCAACTCTCAACGCTTGATTCGAAAACATTACTTTCAATGAATGGAAGTTAACCCTGCTATTGACAATGTAAAAAAATTATGAAAAAATACATTCACGCTAAGTCTCCAGTCTTATGAAGAAGTCTGGATTTCTATACTACTGGGTGAACTTTTTGCATAAAGAATGAAGTAAAAATCAGCACGATTATACAACAACATATAAAATGGGTGAAGGCATTAAGAGAAAATGAATCGGGGTAGTTGGTATGGAGAATCCATGTTTGCGAGAGATGATCGGACAGATGATGGTTTTCGGCTTTGACGGCAAAAAACCGGATGAAAGGATTAAAAAACTAATTACGAGATACAGGATAGGCGGTGTAATTTTATTCACTCGCAACATGGGAAACACCGATGAAATTCTTGCTCTGACCGTTTCGCTCCAAAAAACCGCCAAAGAAGCGGGCTATGAGAAGCCTTTACTCATCTGCGTGGATCAGGAAAATGGTGTTGTGAGAAGATTGGGGAAGGGGACAACCGTTTTCCCGGGGGCCATGCTTCTTGGTGCTGCGGGAGACCCCCGTAATGCATACGAAATAGGCTTTGCGACAGGTGTTGAATTGAAAGCGCTTGGAATCAACTGGAATCTTGCACCAGTAACCGATATTAACAACAATCCGTCAAATCCGGTGATTGGCGTCCGTTCTTACGGAGAGGACCCCTTTATGGTATCAGCTTTTGCCAAACAGGCAATCCTCGGTATGCGTAAAGCTGGAATCATTACCACACTGAAGCACTTTCCCGGGCATGGGGATACAGATACAGACTCTCACCTGGCTCTTCCTGTTATCAGGCATGATCTTTCAAGGCTGCGTGCGGTCGAGCTTGTGCCGTATAAGGAACTCATCCCATGGGGCGTAGATACAATCATGACGGCTCATATTCATTTTCCAGCCATAGAACGCCGAAAAATTCCTGCAACACTCTCTCACAATATCGTTACCGGGCTATTACGGGAAGAACTCGGTTATGATGGCGTTATCACCACAGACTGCATGGAAATGAAAGCCGTCAGAGAAACCATCGGTACCGCTCAGGGGACAATTGACGCGATAAATGCGGGTGTGGACATTGTCATGATATCGCATACCTATGAATTGCAAGAGGCCTCCGCTCAGGCTGTTTATGATTCTGTACGGCATGGGGATATCCCAGAGGAAAAAATCATGGACGCATATAACAGGATAAGTAAACTCAAGGATAAATACCTGTCATGGGAAGATATACTTGCAAACGGAGATACGCCTAAGGTAAGTGAAAAAGTTGGATGTCAGGCTCATTCTTTGTTGGCCTGGAAGGTGTTCCGAAAGGGAATAAAACTGTTCAGGAATGAAAGCAATATAATCCCAGCACAAAAAAACGGTGATACACTTGTTATCCATCCCGGTACTGTTAACATGACACTGGCTGAGGATGTGGAGCATTCCAACTGTTCATTAGGGATGGCAATCCGGTCCATTAACCCATGTGCCAGCGAAATGTGCATCGATCCAGATCCTGACGCTTCGGTGATAGCAGAAGTTCTGTCCCGTATAAATTCCTTTGATATAATCATTGTGGGCACGCTTTGTGCATCGCAGAACCCAGGGCAGATCAAGCTTGTACGAAAGCTACTTGAAACGGGAAAAAATCTGATTATCATTGCGATGAAAAGCCCATACGATTATCAATTCTTTCCTGACGTGCCGGCATATATTGCGACATTTGAATATACATACCCTGCTCTGTTACAAGCCGCACGTGTTCTGTACGGGCATGATATCGCTGATGGGGAGATGCATGTAACACTCCCCTGAAGCCGCTTTAGTGCCCGTGTTATGTCACAATTCGCACAAGAGTTCATTGAAGTTAAGGAGATTTTCGATGATTGAGAAGTTGATACATATTACCAAAAAAAGCGCAAGGATTGCATGCGGATTGATGTCAGGGACCTCTGTGGACGGTATCGATGCCGCTCTTGTTGAAATACGGGGGTCAGGAGCTGAGACAGAGGTTCGCCTTCTTCATTTTTTCACACTGCCTTTCACCCCGGATGAAAAGCACGAAATATTGAAAATATGTTCGCCAGAAACCTCTTCTGTTGATGCCATTTGCAGGTTAAATGTGTCTCTTGGTGAAAAAATGGCTAGGGCCGCGCATATCGTTATTCACCAGAGTGGATTAAAAACCCGGGATATTGACTTTATCAGCTCTCATGGGCAGACAATCTATCATATGCCCCAAGCTCATGCCACAATGCAGATCGGGGAGTTGGCTGTTATTGCAGAAAGAACCGGCTGTCTAACCGTTGGCGATTTTCGCCCTTCAGATATGGCGGCAGGAGGTCAGGGAGCGCCCCTTGTTCCTTATTCAGATTACCTTCTTTTCAGGAGCAAGGAGAAGGGGAGAGTTTTATTGAATATAGGCGGTATAAGCAATGTGACTGTTATTAAACCAAATGCTCGCCCTGATGAGGTGTATGCTTTTGATACAGGCCCTGGTAATATGCTGATAGATGCCGTTGTTCGTATCGGAACAGATGGCGCTCGAGCCTTTGACGAAGGTGGCTGTCTTGCTGCCCGGGGGAGGGTGAAAATGGAATGGTTGCAAAAGATATTGCAACAGGATGGTTTCATCGGCTCACCCCCGCCCAAGAGCACAGGACGGGAACATTACAGCAATACCATGGCAATGCGGTTGTGGAACGATGGAAGGCAACAGGGTCTTTCTCTTGAAGATATTATTGCCGTTTTAACGGAGTATACCGCTCAATCCATCTTGCTAAACTTCGAAAAGTTCATCGATCCTGCATACGATATCAGTGAGGTTCTTGTAAGCGGTGGGGGGGTACATAATAAAACCCTGATGCGTATACTCGATATGAAGCTGAAGCAAGAAGTCTTGCCGATGGAAGCTCGCGAATTTTTGAGTGATGCGAAGGAAGCCATTGCATTTGCGATTCTGGGAAATGAATTTCTGTTTGGAAACACCAACAATCTTATTTCAGCAACTGGTGCGAAAAGAAATGTCGTAATGGGCAAGCTTGTATTCCCCGGCATTGAATAACCAGAGGAGGTTTACTTGGTACCATTCTCACTTCCGAATAAAATGTTCTCTTTATGGTCCCGCTTGTCACATAAGTTTCATCCGAGCCGCTTCGTGAAAGAAGACCGTTTTCGGGAAATAATGGCATACAAAAATCGGAATATTTCATGGGCATTACCTACCGGTTCGGTTCTTTTCATGGAAACTATATCTGGGAAATAAACCCACAGTTATTTAGATTTCCGCGCCCTGCCACACTATTTCGATAACAGCTTCTAAGCATGGAATATCAAGCGAAAGAGGTGATAGCGACTCAAAGAAATTTTTGAAAATAAGTAACAAAAAGCATATTCCATATAGAAACTTAATTTCATCAATGATATAATTTCTACAAAACTAGAAAAAAATACAAATTATGATCTTTACCAAACAAACGTCTCA
>JAAYKJ010000250.1 GCA_012522505.1 Clostridiaceae bacterium | reverse complement strand
TACTCATGTGATGGAACAAATGGCATATGGAAAGTGTCCTAAAGGCTACGGACCTGCTGAATTACCGATCGAAGGCGATTGCGTTCAGGTAAAAGAAATAAAAGATATTTCCGGCTTATCTCATGGAGTCGGCACTTGTGCACCGCAACAAGGATGTTGCAAGTTAACTCTTAATGTTAAAGAGGGAATAATTATTGAAGCGCTTATTGAAACGACTGGCTGTACGGGTGCTACTCATGGCTGTGCTGTTGCCGGAGAAATTCTACCTGGCAAAACATTGCTGGAAGCATTAAACACACATTTGGCTTGTGATGCAATTAATGTTGCTATGAGAGAAGTTTTTAATCAATTTGTATACGGGCGTACTCAATCTGCCTTTTCTGAGGGTGGATTAGCTGTTGGTGCGTCATTGGAAGATTTGGGAAAAGGCTTAATGAGCGATACAGGAACGGTTTTCACTACAAATGAAAAGGGACCGCGCTATCTGGAAATGGCTGAAGGATATATTCTCGATATTGCTCTAAATGAAACTCGCGAAATAATAGGATATAAGTTTGTACATATAGGAAAAATGATGGAAGCTATTCAAGCTGGTAAAGACCCAGTTGATGCGTTAAAAGAAAATACAGGAACATATGGACAATATGCTGATGCAGTGACTTATATCAACCCGAGAAAAGAATAGGGGGGAACATAGATGAAATTTGAAAATAAGGAACGCAGAATAAGCAAAATTGAAGAATGTTTGAAAAAGCATGGTATTTCAAATTTGGAAGAAGCGCATAACCTATGCATGGAAAAAGGCATAGATGTTGAAAAAATTGTCAGGACAATTCAACCCATTTCATTTGATGATGCTGTTTGGGCTTATAAAATTGGTACGGCGATAGCGTTAAAAAATGGGACTAAGAATGCTTCCGAGGCGGCTATTCTTATTGGTGAGGGATTGCAGGCCTTTACTGTTCCCGGCTCAGTAGCAGAAATTCGTCAGGTAGGACTTGGCCACGGCAACCTGGCAAGTATGCTTTTGGATGAAAAAACTAGCTGTTTCTGCCTTTTAGCAGGTCACGAAAGCTTTGCGGCAGCAGAAGGAGGCATAGGTATAGTTAAGGCAACTAATAAGGTTCGCAGGAATCCGCTTCGAGTGATTCTGAATGGTCTTGGAAAAGATGCGGGCTATGTACTTGCTCGCATTAATGGTTTTACTTATGTGGAAACCAAATACGATTTTAAGAAGAATGAACTAAATATAATAAGTGAACATGCATTTTCAAAGGGTGAACGCGCAGCTATAAAAGTGTATTGTTGCTCTGATGTTCAGGAAGGCATTGCGGTGATGAAACATGAGCGTGTGGATGTTTCTATTACCGGAAATTCTGCTAATGCGATCCGGTTCCAACACTTGGTGGCAGGTACGTATAAAAATTGGGCTAATAAAAATGGTGTAAAGTACTTTTCAGTAGCTTCCGGAGGCGGAACTGGGCGTACGCTTCACCCGGACAATGTTGGTGCCGGGTGCTGTTCTTATGGGATTACTGATTCAATAGGACGAGTTCATGGTGACGTACAATTTGCCGGATCTTCATCTGTTCCTGCACATGTTGAGATGATGGGGTTAATTGGTATGGGCAACAACCCTATGGTGGGTGCTACAGTGACTTGTGCTGTTGAAGTTACAAGAGCCTCGAACTAGTGGAACTAGAGAAAATTTAAGCATTAAGGAAGGAATTCATTATGATAGATATTGAAAACAAAGAAGTATTGATACGGTATTTGTTTGATAAAAAGGTTATCAATGATAAAGATGGATACTCTATTAACTATTGCATTGGTGGTGTATCGTGCATAGCTGCCTTTATCATGGCTGGTGATGCACCTATTTTGATCAAGCAGGCGCGTGAGAAGTTGAATGTTGCTGTTGAGTGGCTGGCGGATCAGGAACGCATTGCGATTGAAAGCCGAGCCAATGAGATTTATCACGAATTAGTGCCAGAATATGCACCAAAAGTAATTTTCTATGATCCTGAAAATTATGTACTCGTCCGGGAAGCGGCTCCTTATAGCTGGAAGATGTGGAAAAGCAACCTTTTAGAGGGCACATTGGATTTTGGTGTTGCAAGAAAGACTATGGAAGCGCTTGCTACAGTACATAATAAGACTGCTAATAACACAAAAGTAGCAAAAGACTTCTCTAATTATACTGTTTTTGAGCAGCTACGTATTTCTCCCTATATTGATTATGTGATACAGCAGTACCCTGAGCTCACAACAGAAATTACTGCCATAAAAGAGAAAATATTGTCACGTCATATAGC
>JAAYKJ010000249.1 GCA_012522505.1 Clostridiaceae bacterium | reverse complement strand
GCAAAAACATTGTACCATAAAGGGGTTGGAGTCCTCAATTTTCATTTAAGTTTACAAAACGATATTTATTTAAAGGAGGAAAGTAATGAAAAAAATTTTATCTTTAATCTTAGTATTGGCCATGGTGTTTTCATTAGCAGCATGCGGAAATAATCAACCACCGGCAGAACCGGAAACACCAGAAACCCCTGAAACTCCGGAAACTCCGGAAGAACCAGGTATTGCAGATAGTTTGACTTTGCATGTTGGTGCATATCCTGATACTATTGACCCGGCACTTAACAGTGCAGTTGACGGTGCTACTTATATAATCCACGCATTTGCAGGATTAGTAGGCTATCAACAAAAAGAAGACGGATCTCTTGAACTTTATCCTGATTTAGCTAAAGAATTACCTGTGGGCAAAGAGAGAGACGACGGAAAGGTTGAATATGTATACGAGTTAAAAGACGGCTTGAAATGGAGCGACGGCTCAGACTTAACGGCTCATGACTTCGTTTATGCTTGGAACAGAGCAGCTAACCCGGAAACAGCAGCAGACTATGGTTACATGTTCGAAGTTGTTGATGGTTATGAAGATGTGATTAATGAAGTTCCAGGTGCAAAGCTTAATGTAACAGCATCAGAAGACGGAAAAACACTGACAGTAGTTCTTCCTGTAGACGTGCCGTATTTCAATGAATTGGCAGCATTCCCGACATATATGCCTGTAAAAGCAGAAGTTGCCGAAGGAAATGATGCTTGGGCTACAGCAGCTGATACATATATTGGTAACGGGCCATACAAGGTTGTTGAATTTTCACAAAGCCAGTTGATAATGGAGAAAAATGAATATTATCATGATGCAGACCGCGTAATTACAAATGAATTAGTATTTGCATTTAATGATGATGATACTTCAACTTTAGCACACTTCCAGAACGGCTCATACTTGTTCATCGACCAAGTTCCAAATGATGAAATTAAATCATTGCAGGAGCAGTATCCTGATGAATTCTTTATAGAAGGACAACTTGGAACATACTATGTTTCTTTCAACGTAAATGATGAGAATTTCAAAGCTTTCGGTGAAGCTGACAAAGCGAAAATAAGAAAAGCTCTTTGTCTTATGATTGACAGAACTTATATAGTTGAAGAAATCGGCCAGGCAGGTCAGGTACCGGCAGCAGGTTTTGTACCTATGGGATTAACAGAGCCGGATGGAAAAACAGAATATATAGCTAAAAATGGTCCTAAAGGAGACGGAGCAGGATATTACAGCGTTGACCCGGATGATTATGAAAAGAATTGCGAAGAAGCTGTAGCTTTGTTAAGAGAAGTTGCAGAATCAACAGGATTGTACACTGTGGATGAAAATGGCGTAGTTTCAAAAGAATTCCCGACAATTGCTTATTTAACAAATGAAGGAACAGGCCATGGAGCAATTGCCATAAATCTGAAAGCTACTTTTGCACAATATGGAACTAACTTGACAATTGAAAAACAAGAATGGGCAACCTTCCTAAACACTCGTAAAAATGGGGACTATTCAATTGCAAGAACAGGCTGG
>JAAYKJ010000248.1 GCA_012522505.1 Clostridiaceae bacterium | reverse complement strand
CTCGGTTTTACCTGCCATTTTTAACATGATCCGCAGGGGTGTATAGAAACGATCGACATAATAAGATTTACAATATTTTAAGGAATGAATCCAACTTATATGGCTATTATTTATTTTACAATAATAAATGCGTATGGTAAAGTGGGCACATAGATTTGTTATGTGTTTTTCATTTACTCACATTTTAACCTGTGCAGTCGTGTGATTCAATGAGCGCTTGCGCGAATTATGCGCCAAAACGCGGGCACTGAAAGCGCCTTGTTTTACCGAGCGAGCCCCAAAATATGTAGGAGGTGACTGGACCCTATGGCTAAATTTGTTTTAAGCGGGTTTTCGGATGAGATTGGTCCAGATTTGGATGTACAGTTGCGGGAGTTGAGAAAGAATGATATAACAAGGATGGAAATGAGATTTGTAAATGGTAAAAATGTAGTGGAGCATTCCCTGTTAGAGATGAAAGAAATCAAAAAGCAACTGGATGCATCTGGTGTTTTGGTTTCTGCCGTCGGCTCTCCTATTGGCAAAATCAATATTACAGATCCATTCGGCTCCCATTTTGATCTGTTCAAGCATACTATGGAAATCGCAGGAGTTTTGGGTACAAAAACCATACGTATGTTTAGTTTTTATATTCCAGAGGGCGAAGATCCTGGAACCTATCGTAATGAAGTATTGGAGCGATGGTCTTCTTTTACTGAGGTTGCGAAGGGAACCGATATAATCTTGGCTCATGAGAACGAAAAAGGAATTTATGGGGATACGGCAGACAGATGTGTTGACATCATCGAAGCAATGAATTCGAAAAATGTCCGGGCGGTTTTTGATCCCGCCAATTTCGTTCAATGTGATGTTCAGACGTATCCGAACGCTTATCAGGCGCTGAAACCGTATATTGCCTATATGCATATTAAAGATGCGCTTTCAGGAAGTGGGAAGGTTGTTCCGGCAGGTTTTGGTGACGGAAAACTGCACGAAATTCTTGCAGACATTGGCAGCTGCGTGGATGGAGAAATGGTACTGTCACTGGAACCACATTTGGGCTCTTTTGAAGGGCTTGCTGGTTTGGAAAAGCAAATAAACATCACAACGCTTGAAGAAAGCGGGCCAGGGAAATTCGAGGTAGCAGTCCGTGCATTGAAGAAATTACTGAATGAACTTGAACAAACTGGCTAATCTAATTGTTATAGCTGGGAAACGGAGCAAACAATTCGCAATCACAAGACAGCAGGAGGAGGAAGTATTATGGATAAGGTTCGAATAGGGATTGTTGGTTTTGGAAATATCGGCTTATTGCATATGGGATATCTGAGCAGAGGGGAAGTATCAGGTGCTTCAGTCACGGCCATATGTGATATTAATCCAGAAAGGCTGAAGCAGGCCGGTCAGAAATACCCGTCTGTTGCATTATACGATCATATCGATTCGATGTTGGATAGCGGTGATGTGGATGCGGTTTTGATCGCTACTCCGCATTACTTTCATCCGTCCTTGGCAATTAAGGCTTTACAAAAAGGCATTCATGTTTTAATCGAGAAGCCTGCTGGCGTATATACCAAACAGGTTATGGAAATGAACTGTGTGGCTGAACAATCGGACAGAATATTTGGAATTATGTATAACCAAAGGACAAATCCGATGTACCAAAAGCTGAGAGATTTGGTTCAAACCGGTGAGCTGGGGGCTATAAAAAGAACGAACTGGATTATCGACTGGTATCGCCCCCAAAGCTATTACGATTCAGGAAGCTGGCGTGCAACATGGGCTGGAGAAGGGGGCGGTGTTCTGTTAAATCAGGATCCGCACCAATTGGATTTGTGGCAGTGGATATGTGGAATGCCGGTAAGGGTTCGCGCCTTTTGTGCCTGGGGGAAGTATCATAATATTGAGGTGGAAGATGAAGTAACCGCCTATGTCGAGTATGATAACGGAGCAACAGGTGTTTTTATCACGTCGACTGCGATGACACCAGAAACCAACCGCCTTGAGGTGATGGGTGAAAGGGGGAAGGTTGTCATAGAACACGGGCAAATGATATTTTACAGGAACAGGGTTCCGGAAAGGCAATTCAATCGTGAATACCGGGGAGGATTTGGAAGCCCCGAATGCTGGAAATGCGAAATTCCCGTTTCGCCGGGTCCGGGTGGTCAGCACAGGGAAATCATGCAGAACTTTGTGGATGCAATCCTGAAGGGGACCAAGCTTTTGGCTCCGGGCCTTGAGGGCATACACGGTCTGCAGATATCCAATGCGATGTACCTTTCATCCTGGATTGATGATTGGGTGGAGATCCCTGTCGATGAAAACCTATTCTATGAAAAACTGAAGGAACGAATAGATACTTCTACCTACAAAAAGGAAGCAGCGAATAGCGTTCTGGACGTAACGGGCACATATTGATTGGTTGAATCGTTGCTTGGGAGCATATGGTCAACTACAGGCAAAGCTTGTGAAATAAGCTTTGCCTTAATACTGCTTAGAAATGACAGAAAGGATAACGTATGAAAAAGACAGGAGTGGCGATTATCGGCTGCGGTGCAATTAGTTCCACACATGCGGAGGCGGTTGTGGAGACAGACAGCGCGAAATTGCTGATGGTTGCCGATATTGATACAAAAAAAGCTGAAACGCTGGCTAATAAATATGGCTGCGACTATACAACGGATTATAAGGAACTTCTTCGGAACCCTGATGTGCAATCTGTCCATCTCTGCACACCCCATTATCTTCATGCGCCTATGGCAAAGGCATTCATGGAGGCAGGAAAGCACGTACTGGTTGAAAAACCGATGGGGATCAATTTTCAGGAATGTGAAGAGCTAAATGAAATTTCACGCCAAACCCGCTGTTATTTGGGGGTATGCCTGCAAAACAGATACCATGCCACAACTGCAAAAATGAAAGAGCTGGTGGATTGCGGGAAAATGGGCCGTATTCTTGGAGCGAGAGCTTTTGTAACATGGATGCGGGACAAAGCTTATTATGAGCAAAGCCAATGGCGCGGAACATGGGGAAGGGAAGGTGGAAGCCTCTTAATCAATCAGGCCATTCATACGCTGGACTTGTTGCAATGGCTTATGGGGGAAATCAAGGATGTAAGGGGAAGCGTTGCAACACATTTTCTTTCCGAAACGATTGAAACAGAAGATACCGCTGAAGCACTACTGCTGTTTGAATCCGGTGCACGTGCGTTGTTTTTTGCATCCAATGCTTATGTTTCAAATGCACCCGTGTATCTTGAGCTTGAATGTGAAGAAGGGACCATGATCCTGAACGGAGCTCTGACGATAAATTGGAAGGATGGACGAAAAACGTTACTGGAAGATACAACGAAAAATGGTTATAAAGCGTACTGGGGTATAGGGCATAAATATTTGATTCAGGACTTCTATCATTGCCTGAACAGTGGAAAACCGTTCCCGGTCAACGGAGTTGAAGGTTCCAAGGCTATCAGAATCATTCAGAAGATTTATGCTTGTCATGGTGAGTGAAAACGAATGCATTCAAGAAAGATAAGTTTCAAATGTCAACGAATGCATTTTTGTAATATAGAACTGAACGCTTAAGCCGAACTATACAGCTCATGCAAATGAAGCGTAGTTTCCGTTATGCACATCTATATCTCAGGTATATGGGGTGTGAACAGTAACTACTTTACTCGTCAGTGCTGACCAAATTAGATTCGTGCTTGACAACGACGCATTCTGTCTGTACAATATGGTATAAAATATCGTTAAGGGCGTTGAGAAGGAGGAGTAGATACACCTCAAACGTATAGAGAGGAGATGTGGGTGGAAATTCTCCGGGATGAGTGTATTGAAGGTAGCCTTTGAGCCGTAAACCGAAAAATTGCATTTGTAGCTTTTGAGTAGACTTTACCGGATTCCCACCGTTACAGGGGAGTCAATATCGGCTTTTAGGCCCGTATTGAGCTGAGAGTGTGCAGCTTTTGCACAAAATTAGGTGGTACCGCGAAGCAACCCTTCGTCCTATACAGGATGAAGGGTTTTTTGATCCAATTTGTGACACGCGAATGTCCACGGTGTGATGGTTTTGCTGAAGCAAAACCTACCGTTGCAGTAATGATGTGCTGTGATTGCGAGCAATCGCTTACATTGATATAGAAAACTTGACATGGAGGGAGAATTATGAAACTGACAGGTGCAGAAATTGTAATAAAACTATTGGAAAATCAGGGTATAAAAAGAGTTGTCGGGATTCCGGGGGGCTCAAACCTACCCCTGTATCAT
>JAAYKJ010000247.1 GCA_012522505.1 Clostridiaceae bacterium | reverse complement strand
GTAAAAATGAAATAAGGTTGCCTCTACATTATAATCACTTAATTCAAGGGTTTATTTACAAAACCATTGATAAAGAGCTCGCAGATTTTCTGCATAATAATGGTTACGGGCAGCATAGAAAATTTAAGCTTTTCTGTTTTTCTAATCTTTTAGGCAAACCAATTATTCATGGAAATCACATCATATTCAATAAACACATGCAGTTAGAAATATCTTCACCAAACGAAAAGATTTGTGAGTCATTTGCAAATTCAATATTGAAAAAGACAGTAAGGCTTGGTGAAAACCTGCTGGAAGTAGGTAGCATACAAATTGACAGACAGGATGTTTTGGACAACAAAATTATTATTCAAACACTATCACCAATTACTGCATATAGCACGCTTATAAGACCGAGCGGAAGTAAGTATACTTGCTATTTTCAACCCGGCGAAGAAGATTTTAGCCGAATTGTTGTAGAAAATTTAAGAAAAAAGCACAGAGCATATACAGGGTTAGATTCTCCTGAGGAGACAGTATCCATTAAGCCACTTACACAACCAAGGTTGCACATCGTAAAATATAAAGACTTTATTATTAAAGGTTATACTGGAAAGCTTTCCTTAGAGGGGCCACGTAGCTTACTTCAAATGGCAGTCGATGCCGGCTTGGGCAGCAAAAACAGCCAGGGGTTCGGTTGTGTGGAGCTCGTAAAGTCTTAGAAATAAAAATCCCTCTAGCTTTACAAGATATTGAAAGTTGTAGTCCCTCGTTCAGCATTATAGATAACTTCTAAAAAATTTTTCGCTAAAAGACATGATATGTCCAAGCCGTATGTTAGTATTAAAACAGAGGTGGAAGTATCTTAAAAAGTTAATAGAAAGCTGGTGACGTTGTTATGATCGAAGCAATGATTGATATCGGAGAAATAGTGCTTCGGGATAGTAATTTAATTGATGAAAAAGTTACTAAGATACCATTGGAAACTAAGAATAATGAGAGCCGGTATGCAATTAAAATCGATTTTATCTTACAAAAGGACGAAATTAGGCTTGACATTGAAGAAATCAGCTCAGAGACAGCTAATAAAGTACTTCTTAGTTGGTCGTGAGGGAGGCCCCAATAATCCGCAATGGTATATCACGTTTGAAAAATGTAATAATATAATCTCACAATCACTACCGAACATCCAAAATAAAATGCAAGACTGTGTGCTAAAAGAGCAGATTAAGAATGTGATCAAAGTATTTTTCATTGATCATGGTGAAAATGTTGATAGCAAATACAGATACATCATCAATACCGATCATTACTTTCCAATCTCAAAAACGATTCATGATATTTTTCTTGAAACATCCAAGGATGATGCAAAAAATGCGCACAAGAAATTGTTAGATGCTGTGTCTAAAGAGGTTACAAAAGCATGCGCCAATGAATTGGAAATTAAGGTTGATCAAATTGGTCTATTTACAGTATGTATAAACGGTGAGCCTATAGCTTTAACCGAAGAGTATCGTAACCTTATTGAGGAATCTCTTGAAGAGAGAATAAAAATTGCCGATGATAGCTCAAAAGTTTGTTCAATATGTGGTTCAAATAAAGGCTGTACAAGCGATTTATCAGAAATGTCAATAAAGTTTTATACAACAAATCAATGTATATTCGCAAATAATATGAACAGGAAAAATTATACGAAGAATTTCATGCTGTGCACGAATTGCTATAAGAAATTATTATGCGCTGAAAATTTTATTCAGAATGAATTACATTCAAGAATTGCAGGATATGATGTATATATCGTTCCTCATATTAGCTATGGCAAAAATCTGAATAGAAGCAAAATCAAGAAGATGGCAGAGATCATTGATCCTCTAACAAACACAAGTAAGGCCATGGAAGCCATAGCTGAATATCGCGAAGAAACTTCAAGGAGACTATCCGCACTAAATGATGAAAACTATATTTTTCTTTTAAACTTTATCTTTTATCGAAAATTACAGGCAGCAACTAAAATACAAAAAATGATTAAAGATGTGAACCCATCGATTTTCTCTGATATATCCAACTCCTTTTTTAATGCACATGATACTTTTACAATGTTTTTCCCTGAAGGAATATGCGAAGGTTTGAAAAGAAAAATAGGCTTAGGGTTCATATATTATATGCATTCTGTAAAGTTAAAAGATGGAAGTCCCACCCAATACCAAAAGATTTTAAGTACATATGAGAGTATATTCTGTAAAAAATCCCTTAAGTCTGATGTCGTATTTTCCAATATCATAGATGTTTTATTAAATATTTGGAGAGAAAAACCTGGCTTTAATACATCCTTTGATAAAGACAGGATTGATAGACAAAAGGCTTTTGATTTTAAAGTGATCGACTGCATGTTTTACATAAAATTCTTACAAAATTATGGGTCTCTAGGGGGAGGTGAGATAATGGATTTAGAAACGCTATGTATCAACAATGATATGAAATCATACGTACAAACAATGGGCTACAATGAACAGCAAACAGCGTTATTCTTATTAGGCGTGCTAATTGGTGCTATTGGCCGTGAGCAAAGCAGCAGACAAAGAGAAAAAGAGCAAGAAGGCACGTACAAACCTATTTTAAACAAAATCAACTTTAGTGGGATGGACAAATACAGAATAATGAAGCTCTCTAATGATATTCCCAATAAGCTACGGCACGAAAAGATTCAAAAGTATCATGAAGCAACCTTTAGTGCTCACAAGCACCTGCTTGATAAGAATATTCAGCAATGGAAACTCAATAAAGATGAAAGTCTTTATTACCTGCTTTCTGGCTACGGATATCAGACCATGAAGAAGAAAATTGAAAGGGAGGATGAGAACAATGATCAACAATAGTCAAATGCTGTATTTGTATGATGCAAAGTTATGCAACCCAAACGGTGACCCCCATGAGGAAAACAGACGACGATTTGATTACGAAAGTGAACGTAATTTAGTTTCAGACTTAAGGCTGAAACGATATATTCGAGATTGCTTGCTCGATAAAGGGATACCACTCTATGTACAAAAGGTAGATGGTTCTCCAGTAACCTCAGAAAAGAGGGTAAGCGCTCTGGACCAGAATGATATAGCAAAAGCAG
>JAAYKJ010000034.1 GCA_012522505.1 Clostridiaceae bacterium | reverse complement strand
TGATGACGATCCGGACAGTGACACAGTCACATATAGAGTAGTATTTATGGACAGAGACAGGCGGGTTCAGAGCTATACTGTAAAAGCAGGAGAACCTTTATCAAAGACGCCTCCTGACAGTAAAACTTCAAAAGACGGTTATATATTCACCGGATGGTTTTCCGACATGGAATACACAAAACCGTTTTATGCAGATGATCCTGTGACTTCGGATTTGACTGTTTATGCGAAATATGAGGAGATAGTAAAAGAAGAGCTGAGTATCACTTCTTTCTCATTGTTAGACCAATCTCCAAACCTTAGTTTTGAGATTCAGAAAATAAGTGATAATGCAGGAGACGTTTATGAAAGCACAGTACTGACCGTTATGGATGGAACAGATCCGGTAGAGCTCGATATTACGGACAATGGAAACGCTACCTTTACTGTGAAGGCAAAAGGCGGTTTCCGTGAGGGTTCCAGTTATAGACTCACCCTTGGCGAAGGATACATATTTGACGGTAAGGCTGAATCGGTTCGTACAGCAAACTTCAATATTGAAAAAGATGAAGTGTACAATCTCGTATTGAACGATGACATCATCTATATTCAGGATACGGACGAAATCTCATATAAAATTGGCAGTAATGATCCGGTTGACGTGCTTAGGCCCGAACTGCTGAATAGTGAAACCTCCGAGAAAATAACCGGAACATTTGACTATGATAGTGCCGGTTCACTTAATGCAAATGATATTCTCTGCATTTATGAAAATACTCCTCCCTACGAACGCGACTATGTAAACAACAATTATACCGGTGATGCGGAAGCATATGTCGAAGTTGTTAAAGTAGAAGGGAATGCTGTAACCTTCAGAAGTCTTGATGAATCCGACGCAGAAAAAATAATTTTTATGCCGGATACGATTCCGTTTAAAGTGGCAGAATTACCAAACGGCGAAGCAGGTACGGTTCAGGCAACAGATGTTGATAATGAAGCACGGGTTGCGATGAATCTCAATGAAGACCCGGAAGTGGAAAAAGGCGATTTCCTGGTATTCTATACGGGTGAATTCGCAAACCTTACCAAGGAATCCGAGGTTTACTATGGTGTTGTGACAAAAGTTGAAGGGGACACTATTTACTATAACAGGACGACAAAAGAAGAGATTGAACAAACCATGGACACTTTCCTGCAGCAGACACCGGAAGGTGATCAGCTTCTGGAAGAGGTGGATACACAAGCTCTCATAGAAAAAATTGAGCGACAGGTTCGAGATAGTGGGTTCGCTGAGGAAGCAGCCATATACCTTGCTCATATGTCAACTCAAACAGATGGATTTAAAACCCTTTCGGGGTTAACTGATTTCTCTGTGACAGACGAGAACGGTGCTCCTCTTTCTTCCGAAAAACTACAGCTTATGGGAATCGGCAAAAGCATTGAATTATCCGATGATGTAGAAGTTAAAGTTGAGCTTGACAGAAGTTCAAAATATTTCGACAAGGGTATTCGACTTGCAGTTGGCATCGAAGCAGAATTCACCGTTGATATCGGCGATGAAGGTGAACTGAAGATTGTTCTGTCCGCTGTCTTTGCAGAAGAGATATCAATTGATATTACTGCAAGAGCTCATGCTGATGTTACATGGATTATTATCGTTCCCAAATTTAATGAGTTGACTTTCCGAACTTCGATAGATATCAAAAACTATTCGGCTATTTCTGTAGACGTTAAAATGTATACAGTAGAGAAGGAAGAAGATTCGCTGTGGAAAAAATTAAAGGGAATCAAGAACGGTAAATATAAGGAAACGATTGAGCAAATTGAAGAAATAAAAGACAAAATTACCGAAGCCAAAGAAACTGCCGAAAAGATTCGGGGTTATAAAGAAGACTTGGAGAACCTTTGGGCAGCTATCCCTTCCGATGTCACGAATAAGAACGAATACGAAGGATTGCTTGACACATTGGGAGAACTGAACGCGACTCAGGAGCTGATGGAGCTTTTGGATCTCACCAGCGAGACTGAACTTGACGCAGGAGTTCGCAATCTGATGGAACGCTATTCAGAGATGCTGGAAAATGAAAGCGACTGGATAGAAATTCTGAATAAAGAAATATTCAAAACAAACTTCTACATCAGTGTTTTCGCAATCCGCATCAGTGCAGACTTTGTTATTAAGGCCAATGTAAACATCGTAATGGGCGCCAATATGGAATATGTTATTGGCAAACGCTATTCCTTCTGGTTTGATATCATATCAAAAAACAGCGGCAGCTCCGAAATGGATCTTCTTGACGAAAAATTTGCCTTCCAATTCTACGTCATGGGGCAACTTGGACTGAAGATGGGCGTTGAGGCTGAAATTGCGGTAGGTGTTATATCGACAAAGATAGGCAGTATTGGTCTCACAGCAGAGTTTGGTCCATACGTTGAGACATGGGGTTACTTTATCTATGAGTACACGAGGTTAAGGCCAGCAAACACCACCACCTGGAATTACGATGAGAGGATAATGGGTGCACTCTACCTGGAATTTGGAATGTATCTGGAAATGACCTTTAAGGCTCAGGCATTCAATGATTTGTTCAAATACGAGCCAACGCTTCTGGATAAGAAGTGGCCATTGCTTACAGCAGGCGAAAGAAACAATGTATATGATTTTGCTTATGAAATAGCCGAAAATGAAGTTCTTCTTGTAAGGGATCATGACAATAACAGCGCAAATGGTATAACTATGATTTTGCCTGAAGTTTACCGGCAAATGGAATATATTGATCTTTGCGAGGGCGATATTGAGCAGACAATCTATGATCTGAACAAGTTTAATTACACCCTGTCAAACAGTAATTTTGCATTTAATAAGGATACCGGCGAAATATCGGTAACCATTCCAGAGGGAGTTCAATACATAAAAGGCGATTTAACGCTTACATGGAAATCGGACAAGCTTGCCTTCAGTCATTATGACATTAAGGTTACGATCCCTCTTGTCTGGACAAACCTGTCAACAGAGGAATTAAAGGAACGATTTACAGCCAGCGTTCGTGCTGGAAACGTAAAGGACGGATACTCCACGATATGGAGCCAGCGTGTAATAAAGAATTCGCAGTTTGACTTGCCAGCAGAAGATGAGATCAAAGCCATCTTAGGCGTGGACAGCTATGAAAGCGCATATGGCAACCTGAAATACAGTGCAATCAACGGATATGAGGATCAACAGACAGAAGGCTTAACCATTTTGCGCGATACTGCCTATTATTTTGACATAACACCAAGAACCTATAGCTTAACGGTGAAGGATGTAGAAAAACCCGACGGCACCAAGGGAAACAGACAATTTACCGCAAAATTCGGAGAAGCCTTTGATCTTAGCTCACTTGCAGAGACCGGAACCATTGATGACGAGAAGAAAAACTACACCGCCTTCCTGAAGGTTGTTGCCAAAGACAGTGGTGACAAAGAAATCCTCAGAGATGTTAATGAGCCAATCGGCAGGGCCTTTGCCATGGATATTTTAGACGGAGCAACCTTTACCGCAGCCTATGTGGATCATTCGGCCACCGTTACATTCAAATTCGAAGGTATTGACCTTGAACCTATTGAAGTAAAAATGAGAAAAGGTGATGTTGCGTCAAGCGAGTTCTTCTATGAAGAATTAAACGCAATGAATGCCATCGTTAAGAGCATTTATCCTGTATTCGCCCCTATATCAGGTCCAACTACATATATAGTAGTTTGTGAAGAGCAGGAAGCTCCTTTGGTCAACCGTATCATAACCTATAACACGAACGGCGGCAGTGAAATTTCTCAGGTTTCATACCCTGTAGGATCTGCGATTGGCAAACCTGCGGATCCTGTAAAACCGGGATATTACTTTGAAGGTTGGTATAGTGATTCGGAATTGACACAACCGTTTGATTTTACCATTCTCATGCCGGACGCGGACATTACCCTGCATGCAAAATGGAGAGGAAAGGAATATACCGTGACCTTTGATGCAAATGAAGGAATCCTGCCGGAAGGTGAGGAAACCCAAACTGTCATCTTTGGTCAGAAATACGGCGATTTGCCGACGCCTTCCCGGACAGGTTACTATTTCAAAGGGTGGTTCACAGAACGGACAGAAGGGCAACAAATAACCAGGGATACGGTGGTTGTAATTTCCAACGCTCACATTCTGTATGCACAGTGGGGCGGAAAACCATCGATCAATGAGGAGATGATAGAATTTAACCAGGACCTGAAATATGATTACAACGGTCAGCATCAACCGGCAGTATATGAGGCAGTATATCAGGCGGTATATGGAAGCGGCTTTGATATAATTAGCTTCACTATACAATACAAACGGCAGGTTCTGGACAACGAGTGGCTGGATACCGCTGTTAATGCAGGCGTATATGATGTAAAAATCACAAAAGCAGAAGATGAAAACTATGATTATTTTGAAAAGCTCTATGAAAATGTGATGACAATAAACAAGATTAACCGTACCATAGATGATGCTAAAGCCGGCCTTGCAGGAAGTTCCTACAAAGCAAATCTGCTGGCAGGCAAATTGCATAAGGATTCTTATCCCGGAGACGGAACTGTGATGTATGCGGTTTCTACAAGTGAAACTGTTCCAACATCCGGTTGGCAGGATTCCCGTGTGTTTATGAATCTGAAAGCCGGAGACTACTACATCTTTGCCAGGGTTTCGGAGGGTGAAAACTATTTTGAAACAAGCAATGCTGTCAGAAGTACCAGCACAGTAAAGGTTGAGGGTCTGCCTGAAAGAGAAACGCTTGGTTATAATTATGAGTTATACATAGAAACCAGTGATATTAATAATGCCGGAACAAATTCCAAAATCAGCGGCAGACTACATTTCCTGGACGGTACAGCTTCTGCGCTTACGCATTTCGATAATTCTGGAGATGATTTTGAGAGAGGCAGCTGGGGTTTTTATGGATTTGATGGACCAATTTATCGTGCTCCATGGATGATTCAGGCAGTGGAACTTGTTTATGAAAAATCCGGTATTGCTGCTGGATGGCATTGTGACAATGTTATGCCTTTTGCAGTATTGAGTGCTTTATACAACTTGCAGTTTAAAAAACTTTATGTCGGCGGTGACGAAATTCCCGTCGAACGATGGTTCGAAGACAAATAAGTGGTTTGGAAGGGTAACGCAGCTGCTATGGAGCGTAGGATCACGGATGTAGGAAACTTCGGGGACATCATTGATGACTTAATTTTAAGCAGCGGTGAAACCGAAAAATACACATTTACTTATGATGGCTTAGTCATCGACCAGTATGCAAATATTTTTGATAGGACTACAGGGAATTTCGTAACTAGTCCATACAATGCCTACGACTGGGAAGATGCACCGACACTGAGCATTACCGCTGAAGATGAAGCATACAGTGATTGCCTGGACTACACTGTAAATAGCTTTTCAATTGACAAAGAAGCCCTGTATGCAGCAATGAAGGCAAAAGGTGATACGGAAATAACACTGACAGTAACATTATCATTCCCTGAGCGTTCAGCCAGCACGGGAGAGGATCCGTATTTGGGTAAATGGTATAACACCTGGACCGAAACCATTACAGTAACAATTGATGACTAAAATCAAGACAGCGGCATCTATCTTTCGGATAGATGCCGCTTTAAAATTGTCACACTCCCACTATTTAGTTATGACTGTATCAGGATTGTTATTATTGCGGTAATAGCAGCTGTGGTTGTTCTATATAGGCTAAGAGTCAAAAAAAATTGAAAAAACCAGTAAGATACTGGACAAAGCCATAGACGGCAATTTTGCGTCGGGCTATTTTAGTCAAAAGAGATTTTTGCGGCAGAGGTCGGTTATATAAAGGTATCATCTTTGTTGGGCAGCGGTTCCACTTTCTCAGTTTTCTTGCCGATGGAAAAGAAAATCTTACAAAACCGCTAGAATTCGGAAAGAACGATGAACGATTGTACGGAAGCTAGATATTTGATATACTATTGGCAAGATTTAGCAATAACTGAGAAAGTAAGGGCTGGATACACAATAGAAGGGCAAAGCTATGGTTATTGACAGGGGTGGCAATCATTGATTGAAATAAATACTTTTTCGTTCAATAATATAAGTGGTGTGATTGGAATAAAATACTATATGATCGTGGGTTTGAAAAAATACAAATTATCTATTAAGTGAGGGAAAAAAGTGAAAACATTGTTTGATTTGAGAGAGAAAACAGATAAAGAAATGTATGAAGTTATTCAGAACCTTTTTGATGAGCCATTAAAGATTATTAAACTGGGTGGTCAACCAATAAATGCTTGTATCGGTTGTTGGAATTGCTGGCTCAAAACCCCTGGCAGATGTGTAATGAAGGATAAAATGGTTGAAAGTTACATCTATTATATAAATAGTGATACAGTAATTTTGCTAATTGATACAGCACAAGGGTTTATTAGTCATAAAGCTAAAGCATTTTTTGACAGAACAATTCCGCACTACAATCCATATATAGAAATTGTTGATGGGGAATGCCACCATGTTGCCTGATATATGAAGTATCCAGACTTGGTATTTTGCTTCGATAAGGTAGGCTTAAAAAATCAGGAAGAGCAAATCGTTGAGGATTATTTGTATCGTGTAGCATATCAATTTAAGTCGAAGGCATACCGTATTGATGATAGGTTGCAACTAGTACATCTACAATCCAGGAAAGCGAAAAGGTTAAGTGTGGATACTGTTTCAGTTGAACCCATTGATAAACTAGTGATTTACAATGGCTCTCCTAGAAAGAGTGGTAGCAATTCAGCAATGATACTAAAAAAAGTTACCGAAGTACTTGGTAATCGGGTTGAGGTTCGTGATTTGAAGGAAAGAGATAAATGGGACATGTGGACAGAGGCTTTTGAAAGTGATAAGCATGTTATGTTTTTTATGCCCCTTTATGTTCATGCAATGCCATCCCACGTCATGAAGTTTATTGAAAAACTAAAGCCTTCCCAGGGGAGTATCAGTTATTTTGTTCAATCGGGGTTCCCGGAAAGCAGTCACTCTCACTATCTTGAGGCGTATTTTGAACAATTGGCCCTTAGGTTAACAAGAGCGTATATTGGTACAGCGATTAAGGGTGGTGTAGAAAGTTTACAGTATAGACCAACTATTGCACAAGAGAAAATGATTAAACCAATGGTAGATACCATTGTAAACTTGGTGAATGAAGGTTCATTTAACCCAGTACATATTCAACAATTGGCTAAGCCAATTTGTTTTAGCAAAGGGACCCTATTTTTATTTAACATATTTCCGATAATCGGACTAATCAACTTTTTTTGGGATAAGCAACTTAAAGGAAATAATGCATACGAAAAACGTTTTGATTGCCCATATTTAGAGGCATGACTATTTTTACATTTCCATTTTTCAAGTATAAACAACTCAATTACAAAAAAACGAAAGCTCCAAAGCAAAGTTCGGCACTGTATGTCAGTTCAGTATAGTCTGGGAACAAATCTGTACGGAACTCTAACCGCCATTTTCTGTGTGGCATAACGCCGTGGTTCTTTCCAAGCTGATCAACCCTGCCAAAAAGAGAGATAGTGCTTTTATCATCATTTTTCCCCTCGGTAAAGTTGTCACCACGGATTACCTATCAATTTTGCCTTCGGACGAAAAAAAAACTTTTTTCATTTCATCCTATCAATTCGGGGGTTTTTGACGGGGACAAACGATAGAAAATTCGTATCATTATATTTGCATGTGTACCGACGGTACAAGCTTTTATTTCGCTGCATCGGGATCGGAAATCAGAGTTTATGACCCTGCATCCAAAACAGAATCAGTCACATATCTGACTGCGGAAAGCAATCCCGCGTTTGCCGGAGCGAAAAGCATACCTGTTTTTGTCGGTGCAGATACAAATAGTTCTTTTCATCTAAGTATCCTCCTCCATGTTTAAAAAAGACAATACAACAGAGTGTAACGGGTATAATTGAATCGTAAACTATATACTCAATTAAAGCTCATCCAGTATTTACGCCGATCTTATAAAAAATCGCAATACAGTTATGTAAACTTTCAACACTGTATGCTATAATATTAAAATAAGATTAGGGCGGACTCTAAGGATGTCAAGGGGAGGGGTGTACCAGCACATTTGAACATGTGCCAGTACACCCTTCCTATTGATATATTATGGCATGATGGGTGCCCACATACCGCCTGCCATACTGACAGAGCCTTCTAATTCTCCGGAGATGCCATAGAGGTTGATTTCTATGCCAAACCCTCCCCAGGTTGGAGCAAACCGTGCCGAACCCCTGGAACTCGAAATTAGACCTGTTGTTTCGTCATAGCTTCCGCTTATGCTAAAAGAAGGATCGGAGCAGGTAATGGTAACATTGTTATCGGTTGCTGCCATGTCAAGGGTTAGCTTAACATCTTTGTTCTGGCCCTTTGTATCGGTGTGGGTGGCGCAGTAGGTTTTGGTAACAGCGATTGGTCCCTGGCTGGTGTCACCGCCGGGATAGATGAATGTATAGCTGTCTGCGCCCATGGTGGAATCAAACAGTTCACTCAGGCTGTAGCCGGAGCTTTCCGGAGCCTTAATCGTAGCGCTGATATCGCGGACACCGCTGCTGCCACTGGTATCGCAAATTAACAGCATAAGTTTCTCATGGCCCTTTAACGGTACATCCAGAGTGCTGCCTTTGGCCTTGGTAACCTTATATTTATCAGAACCGTCAAAGACGATTGAGCGCAGATCGGTGTCCGACGGAACGGTAAATTCCAACGAGGTACCGGCGGGCAGGTAATTTGCTTTCATAATAATACAGTGGGCTCCATAGCCTCCTATTTTGACCGATGTGTTGAAATTTCTGCCGATGGTGTCTGCGTTAATGTTCCAAATCTGAGCGCAGTAATCAAACATCGCCGGGTTTTTATAAATGGTGGCGGCGGGGAGTGGTGCGGCAAGCTGTTTTGTGGTGATATAGCTTTCAAAGAAGTCCCCCACCAACTGCTCAAATTTTTTGCCACTGGCAATACGGATGTTATCATTCCACCCCGAGGCCGTTATACGACCACCCATTTCATAGGCCTCCTTAATAAATTCCGGATTCTGCTGGCAGAGGTAGTCTATAAAAATGAATCTCCCGTAGCCATTAGGCCCAACCTCAGACCATTTATTCGTCCAATAAGGCAGCAAGCCTTCCCAAATACGATCGGAGTATTGTCCGAAAATGAGTGGTATACCAGCATTACCGTACTTGTATTCCATATATGTGGCCGTAGCCTCGTCGAACCATTCGGCGGCAAAAGAAGCTGAGACGTAGTTGTTCTGTATGAAATGAAACAGCTCATGAGCCATGGTTGTGTATACTTTTGTGTTTGTTTCCTTAGAATAACCATTATCAAACAACTTTTGGGAGAGGTGAATCTCGGCACCGTTAATGCTCCAGGTGCCCCGCACATAGGTGCCGTTATTGTCACCAATATTGGCGATGTAGACATTCATTGGCCAATCGTTACGGATGACCTTGGGATACAGTTGCACATAGGTGGCGTACAGTCCCTCAAGATCAGTAATAAGACGCTGGGCTTCTTCCTCGCCAAAAGTGTAGGCGGCCAATGCTCTGTTAGCATAGCATTTGAATTTACCACCCGTCTGGTACCAGAACACAAGCTGAGTGCCGGTAATGCGGAAGTCAAAACTGGTGGGTGTCTTATCCTTCATGGTGCCGGTGGAATCACTGGCAGAAAACACCCGCTCCATATACTCCCCATACTCGGCCGGGTCGATCGTGGCGCTAATGGTATCGCCGTTGCCGGTGGCACGAACAGGTGCATCAATGTAGCCGCTGCCACCAGACGCATCCACATAAGGGAATGCCAGCATAAGAAAGGTCTCCAAATTAGAACCTGTGGCGGGTGTATCGGTCATCTGCAAGCTGATGGTCATAGGTTTTACGGGAACGCTGCTCATCTCTATGCTATAGGAGTTAGTAAGTGCACCTTCTTCACCAACCTCGGAGGTAGCGCTCATCGTGCCGCCGTTACCACCGTCGAATGAAATGCTTAACCCGCCGCCGTTTACTGTGCCGGTGGCGCTAGCGTTGTCTATGACCCTGCCAGTTGAAGGGGTTTCGCCGACATTAGCAGAGGTGCCGTTGTCGTTACCTGGTGTTGGTGTACTGCCATCGTTATTAATGCCGCCGGCGTAAGAAGGAGCAGAGCTCAATTTTTGGCACATACGCACGGCAATAACGATGGATTGCTCCCGGGTGGCGTTGCTATCGGGCGAAAACATATTTCCGCCCACGCCGTTGAGGATGGAATTTGCAGCCATAAAATAAACACTGTCACTGGCCCAGGAAGCAATTTTACCGTTGTCGGCGAAGGTTGCCGGGCGCATATAGGGCAGGGTATAGGCTGAGTCAGTGTCCAATGTCCAGCCTTCCAGGACGATGGCCTTATAGCTGCGGGTGAGCATTACGGCTGCCTGCTGACGAGTGAGCAGTGTGTCTGATCCGAATCTGCCGCCGCCTACGCCGTTGGTGATGCCCAGAGCCGCTGCCTTTAGCACCTCCGGGTCAGAGGTGTCGTAGAAGGGGTTCATGCTTGCAAAGGGTGCAGGGTTGCCAGATATATTCTCATACACTCTTACGCTTAGAGCGGCGAACTCCGCCCGGGTAATATTCTGCCGCAGATCAACCCCGTATAATCTGTCGGGGATCAAGCCCATAAGCCCAGCGCTCTGTACCTCTCCTCTTGCCCAATCGGAGCATATGTAATTGTTACCTCCTGCCGTGTCACTTCCGGAGGTGTCGTCCTGATCGCTTCCACTGGTAACGGTGATGGATATATTTCCGCTGAAAGTGTCACCACCGTTATTGCTGCTGCTATCATCATTGCCGGTGTCGATACTGTTGCTGCTTGCTGTGACGGTGATTGTTGTGCTTTCACCGGAGTTGTTGCCATCGATGCTGTTCTCTGCGGTGTCCGGTTCATTTTGAGCATTAGAGACGGGCAATACCGTAGTTTTTCTGGCACTTTCGCCCCAGTCGCTCCAGCTACCGGAGTTTCCGAATCGCCACTTCCCTGAAAAACTCTTTCCGTCAGAAGCCATTTCAAAAATAATATCACCTGCATCATTCGGTGCAGAGTAGGAAGGATATTCCGCCCAGGTTCCGGTGATTGTATTTCCAGATACCATACCACTGATCCTACCGTTATCATGTGTATATGTTCCCGAAATTTGATTCCCCTTCTGGGTGATAACTATATTTCCCCAGTCGCTGTCCCATTCTCCTTCCCAGGAATAGTAGCCTAAGTCATCCGTCGCCTTCCCTGTTACTGGCATAAAAACACCCATAATCAAGCACATTGCTAAAATTATAGAAATCCCTTTTTTCATGAATATGCTCCTTTCAACACGAGAATCAACAGCGTAAAAATCAAAATTCCTTAACTGTTGCCATAATATTATACCAACGTTCAAGCTGTTTGAACCACGGTGCTTTTGCCTCATACAATTGCCCCCTCTTTTATGCATGGAAATGAATAGCACTGTCAGGTTAAGTAATTGCTTGATGGAAGAATCACATAAACATATAGATTCCCATAGCTTATCCACTCATCGTTGACACATCTGCTCAAGCAAACTTGGGCAAATAGTGTAACATATCTAGATGGGGGAGTGTACAGGTCAAACCATTCAGGAGATTACCCATTGCAGAAAACACAACATATGCCTCAATCATCCATTTTTATGGATTTCACTACCAGACTCACCCCCTACTACTCACCATAATAAGAAATAAGGATGTGCAGAATCATCACCCAAAAGGATGATTTTACAAAAAAAGCTCTTCATACTTTCGTATGAGAGGTCACGGAATCATAGTCTAACGGATAGTCTTCGCGGTCCGGATCAGTTGATTTATACAGTAAAACCAGTTCGGGGACACCGTATCCTGTCAGGGCACGCCTTAGTCAGGGGCACCCTGTCAGGGCAGCGACCTGCATAGGAAGCCTTAATGGAAAGCAGGTCACCGCGCCATACTATCAGTAACGCTTAGTTCGGTTCGTAATTCCGGTTTAGTAGCCTATTCGGGACGATGCACAATATCAGAATGATTATGGCAAGAATGAATAAAAATCCTATAATGTACAGTGTCGCAGACATTGGGTCGTGAAAGACCTCAAGCAGTTTTTCTATATACCCGAAAAATACTTTTATTGGAGCAGGGGCGTCCAAACCTCTGAAGAACATCTTAATGGTTTCGAATTGAGCATGTAAATTCGAAACGGAGAATGTATGTGTTCCCATTACTTCATTACCAACAGCGAACTCACCACATGCCAAATTTCCAGCTACACCGTACCCTACTGCCAAATTTCCGGCAGATAGTGCCCCTGCTGCGAAATTGCCAAGAGCAACCAACAAGGCGAGAGAGATGTTGCCTAAGGAAAAAAGCCCTCCGGATACATTTCCTATTGATATTAAGCCAGCGGAAAGATTTCCGATTGAAATAAGACCCGTCGATAAATTACCAACTGATATTATGCCCTTTGCTTTTGGGCCAAGAGCAAATACTCCATGCGCCGCAGGCAATCCGGAAAGACCCGGATAGCTATACCGTCTCCCTATGCTGATTCCCCTTGAACTGAAAGTTCGAACATTAGGTGTTAATGCCGCATAATTCATCCGTATAATATGAACAAGGGGAAGCCCAAAGAGAGTAGTGCTGGATTTATATTCGCGAAAAGGTCTTAAAGGTTCTCCGGCATAGTTTTCGTATATTTCTGCTGCTAATTTATCCGGATCCCCCATTCTTTCTATAATCAGTTCAATGCTTTCCCCACGCTCAAGCGCAACATCAATCTCATTTTCCAAATCAATTTTTAACTTTCTTCGCTCTTTAGCAGGAAGACAAGAGCGTTGAACTATTTCCCGAACGTATTGTTTCGCATTCATACCAAACCCTCCATGATTTTTGCAATATCCTGGACAATTGCTTTCCATTGAGAATATGATTCGGCCATTACTTGTTTGCCCTTTTCGGTAACCGAATAGTATTTTTTTGGCTGTCCCCGGGAAGCTGATTGCTCCCATCGTGTTTCCATCAGACCGTCGTCCTCTAGCCTGTATAGTATGGGATAGAGCGTACCCTCCGTAATATTGAATGATTCGCTGCGCCGATTCAGTTCCGATGCCAACTCATAACCATACATCTCTTTTTCTGATATCAGTTTGAGAATGACAATTTCTAGTATGCCTTTTTTAAATTGTCTAATAATATTGCCATTCAAATGATCACCTCTTTTGCAATCCACAATACTATGTATTACAAAATATATGATATCACATATAGAATTTTTTTCAAGTAAAATTACATATTATGTAATACTATTTTTTTGTGGATTAGTGTATTATTTAGTGCAATGAATAAAGAATGAAGCAAGATAAGAAACCGTCCACTGTCCCAATCAACTTTCCCGTTATGCACATCTATATCTCAAGTATACAGTAGCACTTTCATAAATCATTTTAATGATATTTATGTAGCATGTTGAAAATAGCCCCAATTAATGTTAATATGGTCATGCGAAAATTTTGCTTATGGAAACTGAGTTGAAATTTACTTCAGCTTCCATTTTTTCTTACATACTTGCATCATAGTAATGTTTTGAATCAACAAACGATAATATTTGAAAAGGTGGTAATCTGATTAATAAATTACAAATAGCAAGTCCTGCTTTTTAGTTAGGTTGTTGGATTCCAGACCGCCAGATATGACATTGATAAATATGAATTATCGATAATAATTTATACAATGGAAAGGAGAAATTTTATGAGTTTACAAGAATTGAGAATTGACTGTGCCGTCAAGCAAAAGAAGGGACTGCACTTTATATTGGCTTCAGTAATAATTTGGTGTGCAATTTTGACTGTGCATTTATTGAATTTACCTATATTAACAAAGAACTTATTTACTTTTTGCTGCACGGCGCCGCTAGTTCCACTTGCTTTTTTCATCTCAAAAATGATTAAGGTTGATTTTCAAAACAAAGACAATCCTCTGACTAATTTGGGTATTTTGTTTTCTGTAAATCAAATTCTATATCTTTTAATTGCTATGTGGATCTACGCTGCAATCCCGGAAAAAATGCTTATGATTATTGCTATTGTTTTTGGGGCGCATTTAATGCCCTATGGTTGGTTATATAGATCAAAGACGTATATGGTGTTATCTGTAGTCATTCCAATTGTTGCACTAATTGTAGGGTTAAATTTTCAGCCGTTTGTATTGGCGATAATAATGATTGTTATAGAGATTATTTTTAGCTTGTGTTTAATATATGAAAATAAAAAGTTGCAACCACTGTAACCATATATTATGAGCATAATAGGCGCATAACAAATTCCAATTTGTTGTCAAAAAATATGTAGTTGTGTGACACATATTTTTTTTTTGGAGGGTTATAATGGAAGAAAAAATGAAGTTATACGGGTTTAATAACCTCACCAAATCACTTAGTTTTAATATCTATGATATTTGCTATGCCAAAACAGCCCGGGAACAGCAGGACTATATCAAATATATCAATGAGCAATACAACTCGGAGCGTCTGACCGTTATTTTAACAAAGCTCACCGAGATGATTGGAGCGACTGTGCTAAACATCTCAAAGCAGGACTACGAGCCCCAGGGTGCCAGCGTCACTTTCTTGATTGCAGAAGAAAGCATGGTAAAAAACCGAAGCGGAGAAACTATTGTAGCACATTTGGATAAAAGCCATGTAACGGTGCATACATACCCGGAATATCACCCCGAAACCTCTATTGCCACCTTTCGCGTGGACATTGACGTCGCCACCTGCGGTGAAATCACACCTCTGTCAACGCTGGATTTTTTAATCGGTAGCTTTGATTCGGATATTATTACCATAGATTATCGCGTGCGGGGGTTTACCCGCAATATGAAGGGTGAAAAACTGTTTATCGACCAGCCCGTTGCCTCTATTCAAAACTATATAAACAGTGACATTTTGAAAAAGTACGATGCTGTAGATGTCAACGTTTATCATTCCAATATTTTTCACACAAAGCTCCTCATCAAAGACCCCGTACTTCAAAACTATCTCTTTAACTCTGATGTTTATGAAATTCCGCCGAAAATCCGTTTGGATATTACAAACGCGCTGCGCCATGAGATGATAGAGATCTTTAGTGGCTGCAATATTTACGGGGGGGTGGAGCCTTGAAAGATCAAACGCGAGCCCCCATTATGGAGGCTCTGGAGCGCATAAGACACGATAGGCTGGTGCCCTTTGATGTCCCCGGGCATAAGCGCGGCAAGGGAAATTTGGAGCTTGTCCGTTTTTTGGGCGAGCAGTGCCTTTCGGTAGACGTCAACTCGATGAAGATGCTTGATAACCTTTGCCACCCAGTTGGTGTTATCAAAGAGGCGGAGGAGCTTGCGGCCGAGGCGTTTGGCGCGGCACACGCCTTTTTCATGGTAGGTGGAACCACCAGTGCAGTACAGGCCATGATACTTGCGAGCGTCAAAAGCGGCGACGAGATTATTCTCCCGCGCAATGTTCACCAAAGTGTGATTAACGCATTGGTACTTTGCGGTGCTGCCCCAGTATATATCAACCCTCAAACCGACCCGCGCCTTGGAATTGCGCTTGGAATGTCCATGAAGGACGTCAAACGTACTGTCAATGAGCATCCTAATGCCAAAGCGATTTTCGTGAACAACCCCACCTATTATGGGATTTGCTCTGACCTTAAGCAAATTACCCAAATCGCCCATGAGAAAGGGATGCTTGTGTTGGTGGACGAGGCCCACGGCACACACTTTTACTTTGGAAAGGGCATGCCAATTTCGGCCATGGCGGCAGGCGCGGATATGGCGGCGGTCAGCATGCATAAATCGGGCGGATCGCTGACCCAAAGTTCGCTTCTGCTCTGCGGGGAAAAGGTGAACGTCCATTATACCCGCCAAATCATCAATCTAACCCAGACTACCAGCGGCTCTTATCTGCTTCTTTCCAGCTTGGATATTACCAGAAGGAATCTTGCTTTAAACGGCGAAGAAATTTTTGAAAAGATTAAGCGTTTCGCCAACTATGCGAGGGAGGAAATTAACGCCATAGGCGACTACTACGCGTACTCTGCAGAGCTTATCAACGGGGACAGCATCTTTGGTTTTGATACAACAAAGCTTTCAGTCAATACCCTTCGCCTGGGTCTTGCGGGCATTGAGGTATACGATCTGCTTCGGGATGAGTATGGGATTCAAATCGAATTTGGCGATTTGGGCAACATTTTGGCCTATATATCAGTAGGAGACAAAAACAAAAACATCGAGCGTCTTATCAGTGCTTTATACGAGATACGCAGGCTTTACAAGAAAGATGACAAGGATATGCTGGAAAGCAATTATGTAAGCCCTGTTGTGGTGACGTCTCCCAGCACGGCCTTTTATGCTGAAAAAATCAGTCTGCCCCTCAGGGAATGTACAGGAAAGGTCTGTGCCGAGTTTGTCATGTGCTATCCACCAGGAATTCCTGTTCTTGCTCCTGGCGAGCGCATTACCGATGAGATTATTTCCTACATCCAATATGCGAATGAAAAAGGCTGTGTGATAACGGGGCCTGAAAGCATGGATGCAAGCAAGCTGAATGTTTTGAAAGGAGAACAGTATGGATGATCTATGGTACAGCGAATATCACACTCCAGCGGTGCGGTTTTCCATCAAGGTAAGCAGCCAGCTCCACCACGAAAAAAGTGAGTATCAGACCATATCTGTGTTTGATTCGGTGGAATTCGGGCGTTTTTTATCGCTGGACGGCGTCATAATGCTCACTCAGAAAGATGAATTTATATATCACGAGATGATCACCCACCCTGCTTTTGCTGTCAATCCGCAGATTCGCAACGTGCTTGTCATTGGCGCGGGCGACGGAGGCGTGCTTCGGGAGCTGGCAAGATACAGTTATCCGCAGCAGATTGAAGTGGTTGAAATTGACAGACGGGTGGTGGAGATCAGCAAGCAATATTTGCCTCAGACCGCCTGCGGCTTTGATGACCCAAGGGTTAGGCTTTATTTTGAAGATGGGCTGAAATTTGTCCGTCGCAGGGAAAATGCCTACGACTTGATTATTGTGGACTCCACAGATCCCTTCGGCCCTGGCGAGGTGTTGTTCACAAGAGAGTTTTACGGGAGTTGCATTAGAGCCCTTACTGAAAAGGGAATCCTAATCAACCAGCACGAAAGCCCGTTTTACAAGAATGATGCCAAGGAGATGCAACATGCCCACCGATGTATTGCGCAGGTGTTCCCGGTAAGCAGGGTCTATCAGGCGCATATTCCGACCTACCCATCAGGGCACTGGCTTTTTGGGTTTGCCTCCAAAGGTCTTGAACCTATTAAAGACCTACAGTCGGACTGCTGGAACAACATGAAGGTTGCAACCCGCTATTACAATACCGACCTGCACCAGGGTGCCTTTTATTTGCCAAACTATGTAAAGGAGCTTCTTTCCAATGGATAAAAACACACAAACCTTTTTAGCATGTACCGCCGAATATGAAGTGTCTGATGTTGTGCTCTTCGGAGCCCCTTTTGACGGTACCACCTCCTTTAGGCCAGGCGCGCGATTCGGCCCGTCGGCAATTCGCTGCGAATCAATCGGTATTGAAACTTATTCGCCTTACTGCGACAGAGATTTGACAGATTGCCGCATCTTTGACGGCGGTGATTTGCAGCTGCCCTTTGGCAACACCCAAAAGGTGCTGGAACTGATAAAGAGGTATACCGCCAAGCTTTTGGGGGACCAAAAGCGCTTTGTGATGCTGGGAGGAGAGCACCTGGTGACATTGGGAGCCCTTCGGGCAGCAACCGAGCATTATCGCGATTTGCACATTATACACTTTGACGCCCACGCCGATTTACGCACAGACTATCTCGGTGAGGAGCTTTCCCATTCCACGGTTATCTATCAGGCGTGGAAGCTGCTCGGTGATGGCAAAATACACCAGTTTGGTATCCGCAGCGGCGAGAAATACGAGTTTGAGTTTGCAGAAGAACATACCATTATGCATAAGTTTGATTTAGGGACATTTTCAAAAACGGTGGGACAACTGAAAGGCAAGCCGGTATATTTCACATTGGATCTGGATGTGCTTGACTCGTCTGTTTTTTGCGGAACAGGCACACCAGAGGCTGGCGGAGTGACATTTAAAGAACTTATGGATGCGCTCTTGGAGCTCCATAAACTAGATATAATAGGCTGCGATATAAACGAACTTTCGCCCCACTATGACCAAAGTGCAGGCTCTACTGCGGTCGCCTGTAAAATTACACGGGAGATTTTACTGCAAATAACAAAGTAAAGGAGATTGAACTATGGGAAAATGTTTAATTGTAGGCTGCGGCGGCGTCGCCAGCGTGGCAATCCACAAGTGCTGTCAAAGCAGTGAGGTCTTTGAAGAAATTATACTAGCGAGCCGGACAAAATCAAAATGCGATGCCCTCAAGTCAAAGCTCGAGGGAACAACCAAAACCCAAATATACACTGAACAGGTTGACGCAGATAACGTTGATGAAATGGTTGCGCTCATTGAGAAATATAATCCTGATGTGGTGCTGAATCTGGCGCTGCCCTATCAGGATTTGACTATAATGGAGGCCTGCCTGGCAACCAAAACCCACTATGTTGATACAGCCAACTACGAGCCACCCGATACCGCAAAGTTTGAATACAAGTGGCAATGGGCCTACCGGGAAAAGTTTAGCGAGGCGGGTATCTGTGCGCTGCTGGGAAGCGGCTTTGATCCGGGAGTAACGGGCGTGTTCTCTGCCTACGCGCAAAAGCACCACTTTGACGAGATTCACTACATTGATATCCTCGACTGCAACGGCGGAGACCACGGGTATCCGTTTGCAACCAACTTTAACCCGGAAATCAATATCCGTGAGGTAACAGCCAACGGAAGTTACTGGGAAAACGGGCGTTGGGTGGAAACCAAGCCTATGGAAATCAAGCGAGAGTATGATTTTGCCGGGGTGGGCAAAAGGGATATGTACTTGCTTCACCATGAAGAGCTTGAAAGTCTTGCCAATAACATCAAGGGCATCAAGAGAATTCGATTTTTTATGACCTTTGGCCAAAGCTATCTTACCCACCTGAAGTGTTCGGAAAATGTGGGCATGACCTCCATTGAGCCCATTGAATTTAACGGTCAACAGATCGTTCCGCTGCAATTTCTAAAAGCCGTGTTGCCCGATCCTGCCAGCCTCGGCCCGCGCACCGTCGGTAAAACAAATATCGGATGTATTTTTCAGGGGGTGAAGGACGGCAAGAAAAAGACTTACTACATTTATAATGTATGCGACCATCAAAAGTGCTACAAAGAGGTGGGCAGTCAGGCCATTTCCTACACTACAGGCGTGCCTGCAATGATTGGGGCGATGCTTGTGATGAACGGCACTTGGAGCAAGCCTGGCGTATGGAATGTTGAAGAATTTGACCCCGACCCCTTTATGGAGGCTCTTAATAAATGGGGTCTGCCTTGGAACGAGGACTTTAATCCCGTGTTGGTGGACTGATGGAAAGAAGTTTATATTCGGTGGAAACACCCTGCTATGTAGTGGATGAGCGGCGCATTATGGAGAATCTCGACATTTTGGAGCAGGTTGCCTTGCAAGCTGGCTGCAAGATTTTGCTCGCACAAAAAGCCTTTTCTATGTTTTCGGTATACCCGCTCATCGGCCGATATTTGGCAGGTACAACTGCCAGCGGACTCTTTGAGGCAAGACTCGGCCGTGAGGAAATGGGAGGTGAAACCCATATCTATTCTGCGGCGTATGTAGAAAAGGAGTTTGATGAGATATTAAAACTTTGCGACCATATTTCTTTTAACTCATTTTCTCAATGGGAGAAATATCGAAATAGGGCGATAGCTGCGGAAAAAAGCTGCGGTATTCGTATAAATCCCCAGCATTCAACGCAGACGCACGGAATCTATGACCCATGTGCCGACGGCTCGCGCCTTGGCGTAACCCGTGAGAATTTTCGCCCCGATTTGCTCGAAGGCATTGAGGGGCTGCACTTTCACACGCTTTGTGAACAAAACAGTGACGCGCTGATCGAAACACTCGCGGTGGTTGAGGAAAAGTTTGGCGAGTTTATTTCGCAGATGAAGTGGGTGAATTTTGGCGGAGGACATCTTATCACCAGCAGAGGTTACGACCGCTGCGCGCTGGTTGACTGCATCCTTCGATTTAAAGAAAAATACGGGGTAGAGGTTTATCTGGAGCCGGGCGAGGCAATTGCCTATCGCGCGGGATTTTTGGTGGCCTCGGTGCTGGACATTGTGAATAATGGTATAGATATAGCCTTGCTGGATGCCTCGGCGGCCTGCCACATGCCAGACGTCATTGAAATGCCCTATCGTCCGCCCCTGTGGCAAAGCGGAGCGCCAAAAGAAAAACCATATACCTACCGGTTGGCGGGCGCTACCTGCCTTGCTGGCGATGTGATAGGGGATTACTCCTTCGATCGGCCTTTGCAGGAAGGGGATAAGTTAATCTTTGAGGATATGGCGATCTATACCATGGTGAAAAATAATACCTTTAATGGTATGCGTCTACCCTCCATAGCGCTGCGAAAGCAGGATGGCAGCATATCTGTGATACGAAGCTTTGGGTATGAAGACTTTAAGGAAAGGCTTTCATAGCATGACAAGGGTGACAAGGGGACGGAGATGTTGTCATAGTCAGCAAAAAGGCGATTCCGTTCGGAGCAGTAAATTTCCAATCCGTCACGCAAAAAATCTGCACAGCCCATCGAGAAATCGTCATAATACTTTTTGAATCTGGAATCTGCCACACACATCTATGCCAGGCCGGGTAATAATTTTCGTGAGTACAAAAGTGTAAAAAAGTTACGGAAATTTAGATTAGCTTTAGATTAGCTTTATATTCTCTAAAACACGCCATGGTAAAATTAAATATATCAGGTTATAGCTTTTTTCGCTCTTTTATTACTGAAACTGAGGATTTTTTTCAGTTTACTATTGAAGATATAACAATCCTGTAGAGAATTAACTTTAGCCTAACTTCTTAGATTCATGAAGTATCAGGGGGGGTAAGTCATGATGAAGCGATTATTAAGTACAATTCTTTTGATCTGCATGGTTATTACTATGATTCCTGTCAATGCGTTGGCAGAAGTACAGGATATGGTAATACATCCCACAGTCGCAGAAGCTACATCTCAAAAAGCAAGTCCATTTAAAGATATATCTGAATCGGATTGGTTCTATGATTCCATTCTTTATGTATTTGAGAATGGAATTTTTAACGGAACGGGAGATGATTCTTTCTCACCGTACGAAACCATGTCACGTTCCATGTTTGTAACCGTGCTGGGACGAATTGCCGGAATCAATCAGAAAGACTATACAACAAGCACTGCATTTATTGACGTAGATGAGAATGCATATTATGCCCCCTACATTACATGGGCTCTTGAAAAAGGGGTAACAACGGGTGTTGGAAACAATCGCTTCGATCCGGATGGAATCGTTACCCGTGAGCAAATGGCTGTATTCGCAGTTCGTTTTTTTGACGCCTATGACATAGATTATCGTGCTGATTCCAATAACTTTGAATCTCCTGCAGATATTTCTGATATTGCTCCGTGGGCGCTTGATTCGGTAATGAAATTATGGAAAGCAGGATTTCTTAAGGGTGATAACAATGGATTCTTTAATCCTAAAGATAATGCTGAAAGAGCATCGGCTGCTACGTTTTGTACAAGAATCCATCAAGGTGTGACAAAATGGCATGAAGACAATGCTCTTTCCTCTCAGACACCCACGCCATCACTCACACCAACAGCATCACCTACTCCACTGCCATCACTATCTCCATCTCCGACACCAACTCAGACTCCAGTGCCTACATCAACCCCGCCATCTGATTCAGATAGGAATTATACATACTATACTGTTTCATTTAACTCCAACGGTGGGGCAACAGTAGACCCAATAAGAGTTAGAAGTGGTCATACCATATCAAGCCTTCCTGTCCCTATAAAAGAAAATGCAATCTTCCTCGGATGGTATCAGGATGAGGGTTTATACGAGAATGAGTTCACAAAAGGCAGTGTTGTAACTTCAAATATAACTCTATATGCTAAATATTTAATTGTTGAGGAAATAGCCGAAGAAAAGCTGGATAACTCTTTCGCGCTAATTGATCAGAACCCGGATCTAACGATTATCATAGAAGCATCAAATCAAAACATGACAGTAACTGATGTGGAAAACGGTATCAGTATTGAAGATAATACCGGCTCAGATTCATCGGTATTAACAATTGCCGGCGGCAATGGGGTATTCACTCTTAAAGGTACCGATGGATTTATTGAGGGAGCATCCTATAAACTCTTATTAGATGATGAAAGGCTTACATTTGCCGATCAGGAGGATTATGTTCGCATATGTTCCTTTACTATAAAAAAGGATGAAGTATATAATATTGAGTTTAATTCTGATATTGTGTACATTCCCGATAGTCATATAGAAGATATTGTTCAAAACAATAACGATATAACATATTTGTCTGTACCTCTGATAACAATGTCTGAGGAAGGAAATGAAACGAACCATTCTGATATCGGCAGTTTTAGATATACCGGTTCTGAACCATTACCCTTTGATATTGGGGATACTCTTTGCATATATAGTGGAGTTAATCCTGGTCAGGTTCAAAACAAAGATAGTAAAATTCTTGTAAACGATAAAATCTCTTATGTAACTGTAACAGAAATTGACGGAAGGACAGTTTCCTATATCGGTGCCAGTGCGGAAGATATCCTTGTTATACCTAAATCACTTCCAATCTATATTGGGAATGGACATTCCCTTACAAACTTTGACATTAACGAGGAAACCGAAACCGGCTCCTTTACGGCCTCATTATATAGTCTCAATTTTAAAGAGTTTGATGATATCGGGCTTAGTGCTGAAACTACAATTAACAAAGGTGATTTCCTGTTACTTAGTACTGTACAATTTGAGAAAATATTTAATGAAAACATGACTGATGAAGACATGCCCACCGAGGATATTCTCTATGCTAAGGTAACGGAGGCAGCAAAAAGCGGAACTACTGTAAGTGTTCAATTTGAATTAATCACCTTGGAAGAAATGTATGATTCCTTTAACTATCATTCGGAAATGGAGTTAATCGGTGACCAACTAATTGATGACGATAAAATTGAAGAATATGAATTACAAATAGAAGAGCAGGTTATGTCAAGCGGATTTGTTGATAAGGCAGCCACGTATTTAACTACTTTGGCGCTTGCATCAGATGACTTTCAACAGATTGCAGATGCGTACGGAGGGATGGATTCTCTTAGAATTACTATGGATGATGGCTCCCATATGAGCCCAAGTAATTTTCGCTTAATGGCAAGCAGTAGTAAAGTAAAAATTAAAAGCCCCAAGGTGAAGGCATCAATAAACAAAAGCCCTAAAAATTTTAACGAGGGAGTAAGATGTGTTGTTTCACTTTCTGTAACAATTGAAATTAAAACTGATGACGATAGTGTTATTAATATTGAACTAACCGGAGATTTTATTGAAGAAGTAAAGGTTTCTATGAAAGATGATGCCTGGATTAAATGGAAGTGGAAAGTTATCCCGACCGATGTCTTTTTTAAGGCCGATATAGACATCCATAGCTACACTGCCGTCAGCTTTAAAGCTTTAGTATACACAAAGGGCGACGTCAACTCAATCGATATCGTTGCTAAGATCAAGGATTTACTTGGTAAAGATAAAAAAGGCGAAGATGAAATTACTGCCGGTGTCCAGGATCTCTATCAATTATATACCGATATGATGGAAAACGAGAGTGATTTTATTGAGATATTCAGCAAGGAGATTATTGAAAAAACTTATACCTTACTAAAAGGGGCTATACAAATAAAATTTGTGGTAAGCTTTGTTGTATCCGGCGATATCAATGTTGCGATAGGCTGTAATTATGAATCAAAGGAAGCTACAAGATATAGCTTTTGGGCTTATCTTTTAGATGAAGAATCAGGTGCCAGCTCTGTTGATCTTATGAAGAAGGAGTACTCTTTCCAATTTTATGTCATGGGAAGACTTGGGTTGCGGGCGGGAATCAAGCCTGAATTAACAGTAAGTCTCGTTATTAAAGATGTTGCCAGCCTTGGATTAGAAGCCGAAGCAGGAATTTACATGAATGCATACGGGTTTTTCTTCTATGAAAAGCTACATAAAAATAACAATAATACATCCAAATCCGGAGCACTCTATTATGAGCTGGGTTCATATTTCGATATGGCTTTAGTTTTTCAGGCAGTCAAGGGAAAGTTTAAGTCCAGCAAAGATTTGATAGGGAAGGAATGGCTTATACATACAGCAGGAACAAGATATTATGTTTATGATTTTGCTTACGAGGATGCCGGGGATATTGTATTTAGCAGCAAGAATAAGACATGCGCCATCCCTAATGATGCTTTTAGCATGATTTATTTAGATCTCAGAGAGGGAGAAAACTCTACAAAGGCATATAAAATCGGAGATTATGAGGTTAAGCTCTCAGATAAAAAGTTTACTCTCAAAAATGGCAAAATAACAGCAAATGTTCCAGAAGATACAAAATATCTTGAAGCGGAAATGACCATAATATGGAAGCAAGGAGCCCTTGCATTTTCGTCCGTTCCTATTTCGCGCACATATAAGTTAATTTGGTCTGACCTGAAAGACGGTTATACAATCTCTTTTGATAGCAATGGTGGTAGCACTGTCAATAGCATTACAAAGAAGTACAATGAAAAAGTAACAGCTCCGAAAAACCCCACCAGAGCCGGATACACTTTTGCAGGGTGGTATTCCGATACAGCATTGAAACAAGCTTATACGTTCTCAACAATGGGATGGAACGACATAAAGCTTTATGCGAAATGGACTCCGAACACAAACACAAAATATAGGGTGGAGCATTATCAGCAAGACATCACCAACAGTAACAAATACACGCTGAAAGAGACCCAGAACCTAACCGGTACCACTGATACTGATGTTTCACCGGCAGTAAAGACTTATACAGGCTTCACTTCTCCTGACAAGAAGACTGTGACTATTGCCCCGGACGGTAGCGCCGTTGTCGAATATAAATATAACCGTGACAGTTACGAAGTAACATTCAAGTCGGAAAAGGATGGGAACAGCATAGTTCAAACCTATAAATTCGGGTCAACCATTAAACCGCCGGCACTGTCAAAGACGGGGCACACTTTTGCCGGATGGGACAAAACAGTTGCAACAACCATGCCTGGGAATAATTTAGAATATACAGCAAAATGGAATAAAAATACCTATACGGTCTCCTTTGATTCCAATGGAGGCACTAACCCGGCAAGCATTCCCGTAACATATGGAAGTAAATATGGTACACTGCCTACCCCTGAAAGACAGGGCTATACTTTCCTTGGTTGGTATACAAGCGAGGTGGATAATGTTGGCTTCGGAACTCAAATAAAAGCAGACACTACCGTTAACATTACATCATCACAGATTTTGTATGCCAAGTGGGCAGGAAAGCCTGATACACCGTATACAGTTAACCATTATCAAAGGAGTCTTGAAGAGGAAAAATATGTAATAATTTTTGGTAAGAAAGTTTCTCTTGGCACTGCCAGTTCCTATGTTTTGGTTGACACCGACAAACTGAAAGGTACTGCAGGAATCGAAGTAACACCGGAAGTTAAGAATTATGCCGGCTTTACCTCACCAAATAAACAGATTGTAACGATTGATGGTAGTGGAAGTACTGTTGTTAATTACTATTATCCCCGTAATAGCTATACCTTGACGATTAAGCATGAAAATGGCCTTACGGATCTGACTAAAACTGTTAAGTATGATGACGAAGTAACCCTGCCTACCGGCTTGGTTAAGGACGGATACAATTTTAAAGAATGGGCTCCTGAACCTACAGGAAAAATGCCTGCAGGCGACACAACCTATACAGCGGTTTGGGTAGCCGAAGGAAACACCCCATATACCGTGAAACATTATTTGGAAGATCTGAATAACAACTATACTCTGGTTTTAACAGAGAATTTCACTGGTGCAACAGATTCAAGCATTACACCAGGTGTAAAGAATTATGAAGGTTTCACTGCACCGCAAACACAGACAAAAAGCATAGCTGCCGACGGGAGTACTGTCATTGAATATTATTACACACGAAACAGCTACAAACTGGTCTTCATGCCTGAAAATGGTGGTCAAAACACAGTGACGGATGTTGTATACGGCAAGGCTATTTCTGCCCCTGTCGTGGAGAGGATTGGTTATAATTTCAGTGGTTGGAAGCCGGAATTGCCACCCACAATGCCCGCAGCAGATACAACCTATAAAGCAGAATGGAATCTGATCACCTATAGTATTACCTATCATCTGGATGGTGGTGAAAACCCGGAAAGTAACCCGGCAAGTTACACAATTGAATCTGAAACCATTACACTGGCAGATGCTACCAGGACCGGTTATATATTCGATGGATGGGTCGACTCTGAGACCGGTGGCAACAAAGTAAATAAGATCACAAAAGGCTCCATCGGCAACATCACGTTTTATGCAAGTTGGGTAGCCGACTTGAAAGACTGGGACGTAAATGGCCATACTGCTAAATGGACTTTAGAAAACGGCGCCAAGTCTGTCAGAATAACTGATAATAAATACATAAGCTTTTTTGTAAGCCCTGATAATTGTATTAATAAAGAGATAACCGGAGCCATGAAGGTTGAACAAGAAAGTGATGATGACTTATTTGGCTTTGTATTGGGTTATCAGCAGCCAACAGATGAGAATAATGACGATATTGAGTATTACGATTTTATTGTATTTGATTGGAAACAAAAAGAGCAAAGAGATAGGAATGACTGGTATGATGAGAATATCGACAAAAAAGCAGCTGCAGGCTATACACTTTTGAGAATAACTGCTGAACTTAAAACACAACCATCATACCATGGAGGTTTAGGAGAATTTTCAAAATATCTGTGGTTCCATCTGCCTGAAACCAATAAATGCGAGATACTTGGTACAAAACATGGTTCTGGTAAGGGATGGGAAGATTATACTGAGTACGAATTTCAGGTACGTTACACAAAGAACAATATAACAGTATGGATTCATAGTAATGAGATCTTTAATGCAAATGGCGATTTCAAAGACGGCAAATTTGGTTTTTACAACAATTCCCAGGAAAACACTGTATACGGAAATGTCAGGTTTATAGATATTGCCCCCTAAAAAACAGAACTAATTGCACTTAACAAGACATGCAAAATATGCTGGACATTGATAGAGCTGAATAAGGGGTAAAGGTATGTATGTTATAAACGCTTATCGAGTGGTTAAACCTCGATAAGCGCTTTACTTGCTAGTAAAAAATATTCACTCCCGGGAAAAAGCTTAGGGCAGGTTCCGTTTTATTGTGAATATAAAGCTTGTACCTTCATTTATGCTGCTTTTTGCGCATATGGTACCACCATGGTATTCTACAATTTCCTTTGCTATTGCAAGACCGAGGCCGCGGCCTTCCTTTACAGAATTTCTTGACTTTGACCCGGTATAAAAACGGTCAAAAATGTGCGGTAGATCATCCGGAGATATACCGCTACCGGTATCTGAAACACAAAACTGTGCGTATTCATCCGTCAAGCTTCCTGAAACGGTAATTTTCCCTCTGCTGGTATGCTTAATAGCATTATAAATAAGATTAGAGAAAACTCTTTCTATCCGATTGATATCTAAGCTTATATACTCGTCTTGATTTAATATTTCGATCAAGAAGTTCAAACCGGCGCTTTCAATATCATGCCTGTATTTGTTATCCAGTTTTTCTTTTATTTTTTTCATGTTTACTGGCTCCGGTTCCAGCCTAATATCCCGGGATTCCAGCTGGGAAAGCTCAAATACATCATTGGTCAGATTTGATAGATTTACTATTTTGCTATGTATTAGTTTCAGATACTTTCTTTTCTGCTCATCTTCTGTAATCATATCATCAAGAATTGCCTCTGTATATCCCTGAATCAGGGTCATTGGGGTTTTCAGGTCATGAGAAATATTTGCAAATAAATTTCTTCTGGCTTTTTCAAGCTGAGACAGGCTCTTGTATGCTTTTTCGAGTTCTTTGTTTGAACTCTCAAGCTCATTCGTTCGTTCCTTAACCTTATCTTCAAGTGTTAATAAGAGCTCGCTTTTCTGATTATTTGCTATCATTAACTCATCTGTCATAACCTCTACCTGTGAAAAGGCTTTTGAAAGATTTATGGCAAGTACTACAGACTGTGAGATAACAAGAACAATAAGCCCAAATGATGAAAGGTTACCTGTTACAATAATATGACGAAGAAATGGGATATTATAGTCATTGAAGGGTACACTTAAAAACAATAAGTCATTAATGGATGTCAGAACAAAAAAAACACCGCTTAACGAAAAGAGAAGAGCACCCTGACGTTTTCTGATACAAGCAAGTATAAAAGTATATATTATAAATATCACAGATAATACGGTTATAACCTGATAAAGAGGGTTAAATACAGTAAAAATTCTTGCAGGTGTAACAAGTACAAGTAAACTAAACAAGCAACCTGCCAATTGTGAAAATCTAAGTGCTTTTATAGGAAACTCATTAGGAAAAATTGATTTAACAAAAGTAGTGAAAACAGGAACTCCAATGTAATATGTCATAGTCTGAATTTTATGCTGTATCTCCCAGTTGAAATCAGGGAAAAGCTGTATAATATAAATTTCTCCCACGAATAGGGTGCGTATGGCAATGAGTATGCAGAAAATACCGAAATATAGTGGGGAAACATTCTTCTTTCTGAAAATAAAAAGGAAAACATGGTAGATGCCCATTACGAATAGAGCTCCGAATAAGAAAAGCTCTAAAGCAAGCCTGTTTTCACGGGATGTAATGATTTGCATCTCGGTTCCAAGCTTTATGCTTTCCAATATGCCGCCGCTTCTGTGCGAAAAGTTCGAAACCTGAACGATAAGCTCAATGCGGTCATTTTGAGGCATATAGGTTACGACTTTTGGATAATATTGGGGTATCGCATCACTTTTTGAAGTGGCAACTTTGCCGCCCGTGGTCAAAGGTTTGCCGTCCGCCCATATTGAATATGCTGTGAAAATCCTTGGCAGTTTTAATGCCAGAGTTTGCTCAGCTTCATTTACAAGTATAACAAGTTTATAGGTTGCGAATCCTTTCCCTGAAGATATTTCAGCAGTTTCATATTTGTTCCATGAGCCGGGAACAATAATGCTTCCAGTCTTTACGGGTGATCCGGATTCAAATTCAGAAAAATTTAAAAGCTTATTCCAATAAAAGTCCCATTCGCCATCGAGCTTTATGGTACCGTCCTTTTCAAAATCCCAATTTCTTAAGTCCAATATCCCGCTTAAGGCTTTTGGAGGCATTGTGTTTTCTGCGAAGCTTGTTTCACAACCCGAAAACAACGCGATAAGACCGATAACGATAGCTGTTACCTTAAAGATGTTCCTCAAACTCAAAGCTTTATCCTCACTTCTTCGTTCCTAACCGTACTGATATAGCAAGAACGCTACAAATTTGCAGCATCGAATTTATACCCAACGCCCTTTATATTGACAATTATTTTTGGGTTTGCAGGATCCTTTTCGATCTTTTTTCGCAGATTGCTTATATGTACCATTACAGTTCTTGTATCACCGATGTTATCAGCACCCCAGACATAATCGTATAATTGTCCGAGGTTGAATACTTTGTTTGGGTTCTGGGCCATAAGCGATAATATATCAAATTCTTTTTGCGAAAGTGCTACAGGGTTGTTGTCAATGTAAGTACTATGTGATGATAGATCTATTTTAATACCCGGAAAACTTATGACAGTATTTTCAGTATCTGTTTGCGGTTTCGATAAACGCAATCTGCGCAGATGAGCTTTTACACGGGCAACCAATACACTGGGGCTAAATGGTTTGGTGATATAATCATCGCCGCCAACGGTGAGGCCGAGTATCTTATCCATATCGCTGCCTTTTGCGCTTAAAAAAATTATATGGCATTTGGTAATTTTGCGTAGGTCCTGACATAATTCTAGACCATCTATATCAGGAAGGAGTATATCCAATATGATTAGATCAGGATTATGTAATCTGGTTAGATTCAAAGCATCACTGCCGGTGTTTGCTGTAATGGGTACAAATTCATTTTTCTTCAGGTACATAGAAATGAGTTCACATATCTCAACTTCATCGTCAATAATAAGTATCTTTTCGTGAGCCATTAAAATATCCTGCTTTCATTTATTTATTCATAATCTATAAAAATTCCAGTCTGTCAAGCGAAATATGCGTAACTCCGGAAAATGGTTTAATATGCAGAGCTTCCCCTGTTTTTTGCGCGTCAATGAAGAATTTATCCAATATAGGGGAAGGCTTCTCTTCTTTACACGGTTTTATGAGATAGTAATACGCTCCAACAGCATAGCTTTCTACTCCAATCTCTGGATAGAAAGCTAAAAAAATAATTTTATTTCATTATCAAACGAACGAATTTCATAGGCTGCCCGTATTCCATTCAATCCAGGCTTAGATATATCCAGCAGATAGGTATATCTGCGTATGCTTTCTAAAAGGTCTATAACGTTTGAAAGGTTTCATACTTAAGGGAATTTTTTTCTTATTCTGATACTTGTTTATCAGATTTGTAATTTGGGAAAGGTCTCTGATATCATCGTCACAAATCGTAATTCTAAGCATCATTTTACCTCCGTAACCTAAGAAGAAACAACACTATTTTAACACATAAAAATACAGCCTTCAACAAATGGCTCTATTCATTTCAGATGTTTCACTGAAATATGATTTGGCAGAGTGGTTCCTCTCAAACCCTCATAAATCTAAGCCGTGTAATGTGATATGTATGATTTACTTGTAATGATAGCGGATCAAAAGATTGTAGAGAATAATGTAAAAATTGACTCAATAGTCTTATAAAGATATAATTGAGATAGATTAACTTATGAATCAGACCATCAATGAGGTGTTTCGGCAATTGTAAAATGGTTCTGGGAACATAGAATAATATGCAGCGGGAAGTCAAGAAAGGTAATGCAAACCGCTATAAGGAAGTGGGGCGCAAAGACTGCCGCAGTTGTAATTAATTCTTTGCTTCCATGTATGTACTATGTACAATTACAGATAAATGGGATCTACAAATTTTTTGGTTAAATGTGGTGATGAAAATGTATCTATATCATTATTTTGATAATACAATAGGACCATTTGTCAGTTTATCAGATATAACTATGGATGAAGCAAAAGCTGTTCTTAATACAATCAAAGAAACTAAACCTAATGCTCAAAGTGCTAAACGCCACCCTGAATATATGGAGGATAGAAAGCATTATGAAGAAATACTCATGTTAGAGTTTGCGAAAAAAGGTGGTTTAATAAGGAGAAAATCTCCGCATTATATGGTAGTCGAGCATAGTCCGTGGCTAAGTACGTGGTTTGAAAACAGTTCTTTTGTAAAGATACATATTGAGGAATTTGATAAAAAAACTATTTCTTTTACCTATGGCGATTCCCACCCTGTATTTAGCCCGCGCGCAAATAAAATGGATGGAAAAGAATATCGTAAAAAACTGTATACTTACGATGAAATTTTAAGCATTATAGAGAAATATGGATTACCGCAAGATTGGAATGATGATGGCAAATATGGTCCTGAACGATACATTGAAGCCCATATATGGTGTGATGAAACGATAGATAAATATCGTTAAGGCATGCATTATGTTCTGAACTTCTGACAAGCGCTTATTGTAAAAAACAACTCATTGTAACGGATATAATGTTCGCTATGGCTAGCTTTTTTTCTTGAAAGCTTCAGAAACTGAACTGTAGTTGACATTCAAAATATTTTTCTGCAACAAGAAAATTGATAAAATATGTAACATTTTTATTGTAAAGCCAAAGAGCCCTAAAACCTTTGTATTTCAATGGTTGCGGGCTCATATAAAATCATTTCGCTGCAAAAGGCAGGTTAATCACCTATTTTAGTTTTGTTACGATTATTAGTTTAGATGATTTTAATGGATTGGGTAAGAAGTTTATCTCTTCCCTTTATTATATTACATCTTTATACATACGTTATCTTCCTTGCCTTCAGAAATTGTACACTAACCCTCTCAGTCAGGACATAGAACCGTCCCCTGTGACCGCCTTGTCAGAAGTTTAGAACATACCGCTCGCAGAAAGCGCTGTGGCGGTTTTTCAGTAAAGAAGAGTATTTCATGTCGAAAAAAGCATGTTTCATGCGAGAGATGTTTTTTGGAGAAGCTTATCTGTTAACTTAATGGTATGAAGCAGGGTTCTATACGCGGGAACGTTGAAGGGATGACAGGTATCCGGCAAAGAGAATGCCTGGATCTGCAAAACCTTGGTAAAGCAGAAGCTCCGGAAATACTATTTTGCGAGGGGAGTATATTATGAATAATAAAATAATTCTACAACTTTTAGTAGCAATTCTGTTGATAAGTCTGCTACCCGCTTCAGCATTTGCTGAAAATACATCGGAGAAGGAGCTTGTGTATCTTGGCGGCGGAGGACTGTTTGTCTGTCCATAATGAGGAGAAATATATGATGCCAACCTTAATTGTAATCTTTGTGATTATTATAATCGTTGCTCTGTGGGCGATCTCTGCTCAGCGCAGACTGGTGAGTATGGATGAAAATGTAAACAACGCATTGATCCAGATTGGAGTGCAGCTTTCCAACCGTTTTGATGCATTAACCGCTCTGTTGAATTTAACTCAGGAGTACGCCAGGCACGAATGTGAAGTGCTGATTGATACAATTCATTCTAAAAGAAGCGTGATTACAGCTAAATCCACATCAGATGATATTTTGGGTCAGGAAGAGATTATTACTGAAGCATTGGCCATGATTGCCATGGTCACCGAACAATATCCTGAAATAAAAGCAAGCCCAATGTATATCAAAACCATGAATGCGGTGCAGATCTATGAAAACATGGTGCGTAACTGCTGTTTGATATACAACAACAATGTGACCAAACTGAACCGGGAAACCAGAGTTTTCCCTGCTTCCATGATTGCTGGAATATTGGGCTTACAGAAAAGGGATTATTTAAATAGTGTGTCAAAGTGTCAAGGGGACGGTGTCAAGGGGACGGGTGTCAAGGGGACGGAGTTCTTGACACAGTCTCGTGCTGTGTCCGAACCCCGGAGAATGAACCTTTGAAGTGAATCGTGAGAGAAAAACATGCGCTTTCCAACCGTGATACCGCTGGTACCATGGGAGACGTCGCAAAAAGCTATGAACTGCAACAACTGTTCATAAAGGCAATGTGACAAGAAAACAAATCTATTGACAAAAACCGCCTACAGGCAGTATAATTTTTTATGTGATTTACTATTTTTTGGGTTATGGAAAAGGCATTTGCGTGGGTTAGACTTCAGTATATCTTCTTTCGTTGAATGCCTTTTTTTACTCTCTGTTATTCCTTATGAAGTGATTCATAGGGGGTTTAGCTGAATATTTGGTTTCTGTTAACATTGTAAGAACAATACGAAGCAGCTACAGGCCTGGAGCATGCGGCAGCTTTCATGAGAAGGACTGCGTTGAAGCGCAGATAAAAAAGCCAATTTTCGATGTGTTTGAATGCTAGCTTGCAAGTGCATGTATGGCATGCTTGCTCCCGGGGAGGTTGTTATGAAAAGGCTTGTAAAATTTCTCAGTTCTTTCATCCTTGTCTGCATTTTTTTCTCGAATCTGTACATACCCAAACCTACCACTTGGATCAGACCTGATGCGTCCTCCGAAGAAGCCTTAACCGGGCTTTCGGATACCGGTCCTGCCTTCAGCATGGGGAACATTTCCGTCGCTGAAGCCGTATACTCTGATGAGCAGTGCGTTGAGATGGACTTAGCGTGGCTGACCGCTGAAAGGTTTAAGGGTGATAACGATGACATAAGTGAAGATATATTCGGAAGTGATATCTATATCAGCAACATCATAACAGACCTTAGCCTGCCAGAAACCGGTCCGTATGGGAGCGCAATTCAATGGGAATCCGATGATGAGGCTGTTGTTTCCGATGATGGAGAAGTAACCCGGCCATCCTATCTGGGTAAAAAGTATAACTGGGAGGGTACTGCTATCCTGACGGCACAGCTTACGAAAGGCAGCGCAAGTTCCGAAAAAGCTTTTATCATCACAGTGACAGCATTAGATCCGACAGCGGACGAGCTGGATGTGGAAGCCGATTATAATGATCTGGTAGATACCGATGTCACCAAAGGAGATTATGCTTTCAACGTCTACAGGGACTTGGAATTTCCAGCCATCGGAGATAATGGCAGCACCATCACATGGCATTCCTCCGATGAATCGGTCGTAAAGCCTGACGGTACTGTTATCCGGCCCCCGTTTGGTTCTCCGGACAGGGAGGTTGTTGTTACCGCAACCTTTACCAAAGGCCTGGCAACCTTGAAAAAGGAATTTTATTTTACAATCATCGCGATGGAGCCAAATGATGAGGAGCTTGTAGGGATCGTGAAAGCCAGGCTGACACCGGAATATGTGCTCGATGGAAACCAGGCGGACGACGTGAAACTGGATCTGAATCTGCCCGCTGAAGAGCTTGTGAGAGTTGAAAGGCCGGATGATCGTACACATCGGATCGCGATAGTGTGGAGCAGTACACGCACTGATGTGGTGGCGCCGTCCGGAAAGGTGAACCGTCCCGAACCAGGTCAGGAAAGCGTACTGGTAACCCTTACGGCAAACCTGTCCTATGGTCATGCTGAGGCGATGAAAACCTTTAGCTTTATCGTTACTCCAAAGGAAGTCTTTCCTTTGGGACTGAAATATGATGACTTCACATCAGGAGCCGACAGGCTTCAGTTGAACGGTGCCTCCTCCATCATTGATGCGAAGGATCGGTACGACAACAACATCAAAGCGCTGCAGCTTACCGGGAATGCTTCTGAGACGCAAAGCAGCGCATTTACAAAAAACAGGCTGAACCTCGGCGAGGATCTGTCCTTCAGCACAGCCTTCACCATTGCCATCGATCCTAAAGAATATTCGAACGGGAAAAGCCGGTTCACCTTTACGCTGCAGCGAACCAACAAAGAGGCTTCAAAGCTTGCGGACATCATGCCAAACCTGACCATCGCTATTGACAGCGAATATGTATCAGGAGGGGGTCAAGGCGGCGGTCAGGCACCGAGCTTCTCTGTCGGCAGAGCAATCAAGGTTATATATAACGAAGATGAAGACGCAACGTATGAGAATGGCAGAGAAGAGGGCTTGATTACCGACCCCCGCGCTGTCTATAACGTCTGGGTGGAATATGACGGTACTGCAAAAAGGCTTGAGGTACGCACAAGCGAAAGTGCAGACAGACCAAAGCAAGCGGACATCAGCCTGAACGATTTTGATCTGGAAGAAATCCTGAGGAACGGAGACGACAGTCTCAGCATGGAGGAGCTTCGCCAGGTCTACGTCGGCTTTACAGGCTCTTCCGATATCAGCAACGCCAGTAATTCCGATGACCAGGATAAATCAAGAATTTGGGGCTGGTATTACAAGGACGATCCGGTTCCGGTTGATTTTGCCCCATACATCTTTTTAGATGCATCGGATATCACGCTGACGGCCGACCCGACGGGAGGTCAGCCTTCAAGCACGGTTACTGCAGTTGTTCAGGGCGGCGACGATCTGGTGCCAGGCCTGGAGGTTGATTTTTCCACCAGCTTCGGCTCATTGAGTACCACCACCGGTGTCACCGATTCCTTCGGGAAGGTTTCGACAATCCTGTCAGCTACACAAAGCGGTGAAGCAACCGTAAAGGCTCTGGCAAAGGGGGGAGCGTATGCTTCTCTGAAGATCGCTCTGTCGGTTGCCGACATCGATACTGTCGCTTATGATAAAGCCTGGTTGACCGAAGCGCGTTTTCTGGATAAAAACAGCTCGGCAGTCGCCGTAACCAAAGACCTCTTTATGCCTGCTAAAGGGCAGAACGGATGTGACATCATCTGGTCCTCCTCCGACACAAATTTTGTGAAAACCGACGGCACCGTACATACCCCTCACCCGGCCCAGGGGAACCAGCAGGTTACCCTTACGGCTGTCATCAAAAAAGGCACTGCCCAGGATTCAATCACTTTTACCGTATGGGTAAAGGTATTGGATGAAGACCGGGTGCAAGAGGACAAAGACGCTTTGACCGAAGAATGGATATTAAATGGGGGAGCCGATTATAACACATCCCTTTCAGATGTAACCAGGGATCTCAGGCTCTCCACCACAAGGCTCTACGACTCGGAAATCACATGGACATCCTCTGACACCGCCTTTGTTGCAGGGGACGGTACCGTGACGCGGCCTGCCTATACACAGGGTGACAAAGAAGTGGTGCTGACCGCAGTCCTCCGCTATGGCAATGTCCAGGAGGAAAAGACCTTCACCGTTACCGTGAAAAAACTGCCGGTCACCGATGAGGAGCGGGTAGCTCTGGATATGGCCTGGCTTGATTTAAGCCAAATAATAAACGGAAACACCAGCGCGGACTTTATTGTCGGTCCTCTCAGCCTGCCGGATTCGGGCCCCATGAATACTGTCATCCAATGGGCATCCTCTGATGAAGCAGTTGTGGCCATTGATGGAACGGTTACCCGTCCGTCCTATACAAAGGGAACCAAAACCGTCAGGCTTACTGCGACGATTCAGTACAATTCGACACTCGATACAAAGGTGTTGGTTTTGACGGTTCCGAGACTGCCCCAAACCGAAGCCGAGGCCGTCGCAGCCGATGCGGCGGTATTACTTGATTCCATTCTTGGCATCAACGATTCGCCATATTCAGTAACAACCGATCTGGTACTGCCAACCGCAGGGGCGGAAGGGTCTACCATTACATGGTCCTCCAACAAGCCTGATGTCATTTCCAATACAGGGCGTGTCACCCGGTCTGCCAACGAAGTGGGGCACCAGCAGGTTCTTCTGACGGCAACCCTTCAAAAAGGCGGGGCATCCCAGACCGTCGTGCTGGATTTTGTTGTTCTGGCGCTGCCCGATACAAAACCGCCCGTTATTAATGCCACAAGCCCCGGAAACGGTGAATCGGATGTTTCATGGGACACCCGTGAGATCACCTTTACCTTCAATGAAAATATAACCCAACCGAACTTGTTACCCTCATACCGGTATCCGATAAATGGCTTTGGGATTACCTTCGATGGTCCCTCCATCCCGCAGATGAGCGGATGGATCAGCGAAAACAAATTGATTATAAGCCTTTCAGAGGATATGGCTCCGGGTGAATATACTGTGAAGATTAAGAAAGGTGTCATAACCGACCTGTCGAAGAACAAAATGCAGGATGACTTTACCCTTACCTTCACCGTGGAAAGCAAGCCTGCAAACCACATTTCCATTGTTTCATCCAGCCCGGAGGACCTTGAGCGGGGATTCCCGGTGGATTCCGCCATCGTGATCCGTTTTGCCAATTCCACTGTTTTTAACAGGGATCAATTGCTCGAGGGCGGCAGCTTTGACGCAATTTCCCTCCAGGTTCGTGATGGAAACAAGGTTGCTGTCTCCGCCGCGTTAAGCGGAGATACGCTGACGATTCGTCCTGAATCCGGAACGCTGCTTCCGGGCACCGCATACGTATTAACCATACCCGAGGGTGTCGTCAGAGACAGATTCCAAAACCGCAGCCCTGCGAAAACCATCCTGTTTTTGACAGAAGGCGGCAGCAGCAGGCCAGAGGTCACGGGAATCTATCCTGCCGACGGGCAGAAGGATATTGATATCAGCCAGTATCTGCAGGTGACTTTCTCTGAACCTGTGAAGGCAGGCAAGGGCAAGATAAGGCTGACAGACGAAACAGGCCGGAATATAGGAGCCATTCTGCAAATCAGCGGAAACATCCTGTCGGTAGAACCTCTTGTGCCATTGAGCCCGAATACAGGGTATATCCTGACAGTTCCCTATAATGCTGTTCAAAACAATGGCGGTCTTACCATGCTCCAGGATCAGGTGATCTCCTTTACCACCGGGGCAAATGCACTAAGCTTCACAGGCGTATCTCCAAGAAATAAGGGAACGAACCGCACAGTACCCATTAACAGCATCATCGAACTGCAATTTTCACAGAACATTCTTCCCAACGACGAGGTGGCCGTGGAAATTATCGATTCCAGCGGAAACTTCGTCGCTTACGTCACAGAATACAGCTCCGGTGCAGTGAGCCTTGAACCCAATGAAATATTAAGGGCTTCAGAAACCTATACGGTTACGGTGAAGGCAGGGGCTTTCAGCGATGAGAACGGAAATGTCAGCGATCAGCTGCGGTTTTCCTTCACCACTGCCCGCCCGGTGGATATTACTTCCTATGGGGTAAAAACCTTTACAGTAGATCCATCGGCGACATGGATTACCGGGGCGGAAGTAACCTTCTCCGCTGCAGAACTGGAACGTGCCTTCAAATACTATGGCCGCAGCCTGCAATCCTATGACTGGAGCTTTGGAGATGCCAGGATCGGTACAGGGATATCCTGTGGTCATGCCTACATCGGTGAAGGACAATATACTGCAACACTGACCATCACCGATGTTTATGGGTTCGAATATTCCTTTGCAAAGGAAATAATGATTGAGGATTTTGAATCAGCAAATGTCAGGATAGATGTATCTCCCAATTACACCATCGAATTCTGGCATGAAGATACATACGGCCAATGGAACCCTGGTTACCAGTGGTATAAGGTCTACCTGATTTACAACAATACTTATATGACTGATGAGACTGTCAGGGCTTATCTGTATAAGAACGGCAGACAGGTAAAGTACATCGGATCAGCCGTTACAGGGAAGGGCAACTCCAGCTATTACGATCCAGAGCTTGGCAGGACTTTCAGCGACAGAGGTCTGGCAATGATTCAGTTCAACTATAAGGATCCCGATCTGTATGGCACCTATGAACTCGTCTTTGAATATGGCTCCGGCGAAGCTGTAAAGACCACCCGGGTTCCCGTCATCATTGCCGATGATCGTAGCAAGCAGGCCCTATACCTGCGGCTGCTGCACAAGGACACCGGAGAGTATGTGGAGTCTCCCTATGGCGGCTATTACTTCCTGGTGGACGGCGAGCAGGTTTTCGGAGAGCTTCAGGAAGTGTATCCGGGTGAATACTATTATGTCCTTAAGGACATCCCCATCGGGGTGCATGAGGTGAAACTGTTCCAGCACAATGCATTCACCTTGTACTCTTCTGAAAAAAAGTCGATTTACCATGTCAGCACGGACCATCCTGATATCCTTTTAGTCGAAGACAAGGTGCCTGTCGTCAAAGGTATCAGGTCCAGTTTGTCCGATTCAAATTCCCGTTATCCGGCAGTTTTCTTCAGAGGCGTTGAAACACCCCCCATACGGTTCGAGATCGACGGGGATTGGGATTTCCTGCACGAGGGCTATTATGAGTATATGCTCACGAAAACCGGGGTTGTGAAGAAAACCTGGAATCCCTGGTTTGATCTCGTTCCCGGTACCCTCCTGCCCGAGGAAAAGCTGATGGTCAGGATGGTGACCCATGGCGGCAGAACATCAGAATGGGTGGATGCCAAAATCGAGACAACTCCGCCACCTGTACTGAGTACCGATCTGGAGTTTGAATTTGTGAATGACAATTATCTGGTCAAAACACCCATGAACTTCGCCAACATCGTGGGCGGTAAAATCGGCAGTCTCAGTGACATGCCTTTGTTGAGCCACGCTGAAAGCTTTGGTTTGACGGGTTCCAACAATATGTTCGTGGGGAAAATAAAAAAGACCGGCGGAGGAAGATGGTACATCGATTTTCAAATCGATGCGGAAGGGTCCTACACGAAAACCAAGAAAAAGCCCAAGATGGTGGTGGTCGGCTACCAGATCGATGTGGGGTTCAAGGGTAATCTAAAAGTCTTCTATAACGGCGGAGAAAGCTGGGAAGTGGATCGATGCACCCTGCTGCTCTGGGGTGATCTGAGAAAAACATATGAAAAGGGCTTTGAGGTTCCGAAAATCAACGTCGGCGTCAAAGGATCACTGTACATCGGCGCCTATGCCTCCATCTATATGGATATCGACAAACGGCCGGGGGCCAAAAGGGAATATAGCGGTATTCTGCATTTTGAACCCTATGTCATGGGCCGCATCTTTGCGGGGCTGAAATGGGTTAGTGTGGAAGGAACCGTCGACGGCAGAATTCCGGCAGAGGTTCACATTCCAACCGGATATGTATCTGTTGATCCCAGCCTTACCGCCAAGATCACCGGTACCTTTGCCACCTATTCCAAAACCCTGTTTAAAGAGACTTTGAGCACCCATTGGGACAACGGCAGAGAAAAGGTTCAATCCGTATACGGCTTTGCCGATGATACTGCCTGGGCTACCCTGGATACCGGCAATTCCGGACTTACTCAATTGCCAAGGAATTACCTCAATTCACCGTCAAAATGGTACGAAGGGCAAAATGCTCTGCTGAACAGTGCGGGTCTTCCAATCCTGGCCGATGCGTCGGCGAGGACGATGATGCTTGCAGCCCAGGCAAATCCTTTCATAGAAGTTCGCAAGGAAAATGTTTACCCCTACGCCGATGTTTTGCTTGCGAGGAATGAAAATAACTCGTGGCTGATATGGACCGATGATGATGTCGCCCGTAACCCCGTGAACCGCACCAGCTTACAGTATTCGGTTTACCAGGGCGGACAGTGGATAGAGCCCGAGAAGATGGATGATGACGGAACCGCCGACTTTACACCTGCGGTAGCAGCTGCAGGCGACGGTGTGCTGATGGCCTGGCAGGACATCAATCAGGAGATGGCTGCTAACGCGGAGCTGGGTGATGTCATTGTCAATGCCGAAATCAGTGTGACCGAAAAAGTGCAAAAGCCGGGTGAAACTGCTGATGTGATAACCCTTACCAACGACGACCTGTTTGATCATTCACCGGCCATTGCGGCGAGCGGCGACAAAGCCCTGCTGGTGTGGACAAAATCCGAAGGGTTAAGCTTCACAATGGGCGATGATATGGATCAATACAAGGCCACGGCCAACAGCGACAGCCTCTGGTATTCGGTTTGGGACGGCGAAGACTGGAGCACAGCGCAGGCACTGGACAGCGATATGCCCTATGTGGTCAGCACCCACTTATCCTTTAGTGGAGACGAAGGGTTACTGGTGTATACGCTGGATGAGGACAGTAACCTAGAAACAATGGAAGACACGGA
>JAAYKJ010000246.1 GCA_012522505.1 Clostridiaceae bacterium | reverse complement strand
GTCATTACAAAGTAAATGGTTGAGTTATCCCATGAAAAAAACTCATGACTCGTTTCAGACATTGCTGTATTCGGAACACTGAGCGAAGCAAAAAAGAAACATGCAACAAAAAGATAGAGCAAGCAAATTTTAATTTTTCTCATACACATCCCTCCAGATTATCACATCTATCGTGCAAACGATTGCGTTATTAATATATGCGCGAACTTAAGAAAAGTTTTCTGTTCTGCAAGAAAAACATCTTGTACTACCATATATGCGATCTATAGGTAAGAATGGGAGAGGTATTTGATGGAGAAGTATCTTTTCTTTTACTACCAAGGAAAACAGCACATCAGCTCGAAAAGGATGTATCACTTCAATCATATTTATGCAATCGCTTGAATAATCTATTGTATATCAGCAGTAAATCCTTGTTCATGGTTCTTTGTCTGCAACAAGAGCGCATACTGCTTGTAAAGGAAGGTGTGTAAATTGAAAAAAATACTCGTGATTCTCTTAGCAGTAATCATTGTGACTTCTCTGACTTCCTGTGTTTTCGTCCCTCTGGATTCAAACCAGCAAACTTTAAATGGTTCAAATGATTCTGCAAACCAGCCAGTTCCCTCTGCTGTATCCGAAAAAGCGATGGAGATTTATTTTCTGAACTTTAAACCCGAGATAGCGGAAGTCTACCAAAGGATTGCCACCGATTATGAATCAGAAACCGGGGTAAAGGTGAATGTTGTAACGGCAGCCAGTGGCACATATGAAACAACGCTGAAATCAGAGATTGCAAAAGCCGAAGCGCCCACGATATTCCAGATCAACGGGCCTGTTGGTTACCAGGCATGGGAGGAATACTGTGCCGATATATCAGGAACCAAGCTATACGAATATCTATCCGACAAAAGTCTTGCGGTAAGCAAAGGAAGCGGTGTTTATGGCATTCCTTATGTTGTCGAGGGGTATGGGATCATTTATAACAATGCAATCCTGCAGAAGTATTTCTCACTGGCCGACAAGGCTGTATCTATATCTTCGGCAGATGAAATCCAAAGCTTCACAGACTTGAAGGCTGTCGTTGAAGACATGACGGGAAAGAAGGAACAGCTGGGCATTGAAGGAGTGTTCGCATCAACCTCCCTGAACCAGGGAGAGCAATGGCGATGGCAAACACACCTGGCAAACCTGCCACTCTATTATGAGTTCAAGGATAACCAAGACTTTGACAATACTGTCCTTGCAGGGCTGGATGCCAAAGAAATTCAGTTTAAATATGGAGCACAATTTAGAAATATTTTTGATCTGTATACGAACAATTCATCAACAGCAAAAGGACTTTTGGGCGGTAAGTCTGTTAATGATTCCATGGCTGAATTTGCCTTGGGAAAGGTAGCGATGGTTCAGAACGGAAACTGGGCATGGAGCCAGATTGCGTCTGTGGAAGGAAACATAGTCAAAAGTGAGGATATCCGGTTCATGCCGATTTATACAGGTGTGGTTGGGGAAGAAACGCAAGGACTGTGCATCGGCACCGAAAATTATCTTTCCATTAACTGCAAAGTTTCACAGGAGAAGCAGAATGCCTCTATTGCTTTCCTGGAATGGTTGTTCTCCAGCGAAAAAGGGAAGGCATATGTTACAAACGATCTTGGTTTCATTGCTCCGTATACCACTTTCAAGGAAAATGAAAAACCAGCTGACCCGCTTGCTAGGGAAGTACTGGCCTGGATGGAAAGGGACGGGACCGTTTCAGTGCCTTGGACCTTTGCAGCTTTCCCCAGTGAAGACTTTAAGAATTATTTTGGTGATGTTCTTCTGGAATATGTTCAAGGTACTAAAACCTGGGATGATGTTGCCCAAATTGTCATAGATTCGTGGAAGTCTGAGAAAGGAAGCTAGGATATTCGCTCCGGCTTTTTGCCGGGGCAATTCCATTTTTGCAACCTAAAAAGGAGAGCCATGATGCAAAAAGCATTAAAGAAGTTCTTTCCTGTTTTTGTATTACCAACCCTGATTGCTTTTTTAATCTCTTTCATTATTCCGTTTCTTATGGGTTTGTATTTGTCCTTTACCGAGTTTACAACGGTGAACGATGCGAAATGGGTGGGATTTGGAAACTACATTAAGGCATTCACCGCAAATCAAGAATTTGTAAATGCTCTTTGGTTCACCGTGAAATTTACAATTGTCTCGGTGATCACCGTCAATATTTTCGCATTTTTTCTGGCCCTGACCCTGACCTGTGGCATAAAGGGAACGAACCTTTTCAGGACGGTATTTTTCATGCCGAACCTGATTGGTGGTATTGTATTGGGATATATCTGGCAGCTAATCATCAATGGTATCCTTTATAGATGGGAAGTTACTCTTACATTTGACCCCAAATATGGTTTCTGGGGTCTGGTTGCTCTGATGAACTGGCAACTTATCGGATATATGATGATCATTTATATAGCAGGGTTACAAAGTATTCCGGAAGAACTGAAAGAAGCCGCCAAGGTGGATGGCGCTTCTGGAAGCAGGCTTCTGTGGAATGTAACCCTTCCTTCGGTCATGCCATCGGTGACAATCTGCTTTTTCCTGACTATGGCCAATGGCTTTAAGCTTTTTGACCAAAACCTTGCTTTGACCAACGGTGCTCCATCCAAAAGAACAGCCATGCTTGCACTGGATATATACAACACTTTTTACGGAAAGAACGACTGGGAAGGCGTAGGGCAGGCAAAAGCGGTAATTTTCTTTATCATTGTCGGTTTTATCGCCTTTGTTCAGCTTAAGGCAACCCGCAGAAGGGAGGTTGAAGCATGAAAAGCGGCAAACGAGGGACTAACGTTTTTGCTTCGGTAACCATGATACTTCTGTCTGTTGCTTTCTTGGCGCCGATTTTCATTGTATTCATGAACTCTTTCAAAGGGAAGCTATTTATATCGGATACTCCCTTTGCCCTGCCAAACGTGAAAACCTTCGTCGGAATGCAAAACTATATGGTTGGTATTTCCAAAACAGGTTTTTTACAATCCTTTCAATGGTCACTTCTGATTACGGTATCATCGGTATTGACAATCCTTCTGTTCACAGCGATGACAGCCTGGTATATTACCCGTGTTAAGAGCAGAACCAGTACAGGATTATACTTTCTATTTGTTTTCTCCATGATTGTACCCTTCCAGATGGTGATGTTCACCATGGCAAAGATTGCAAACTTGCTTCACCTGGATAATCCAGCGGGGATCATCATCATTTATCTTGGGTTTGGATCGGGCCTTTCTGTGTTTACTTTTTCGGGCTTTATCAAAACAATTCCTGTAGAAATTGAGGAAGCAGCGATGATAGATGGCTGTGAGCCGATCCGTGCTTTTTTTACAGTAATTCTGCCAATGCTGCAGCCAGTAACGATCACAGTCGCTATTCTGAATACCATGTGGATTTGGAATGATTATCTGCTGCCCTATCTGGTTATCGGTACAAAATACAAGACAATTCCCATTGCCATACAATACCTGAAAGGAGGCTATGGCTCCATCGACATGGGCGCAATGATGGCCATGCTGGTATTGGCGGTTATCCCCATCATATTGTTTTACCTGTCCTGCCAGAAATATATTATTCAAGGGATTCTGGCTGGTGCTGTAAAGGGATAGGGCTTGTGGCTTTCGCTGCTTAAGTCTGGATTCATGCGAACAGTGGTACATTCAGATTTAAAGCGTTTTTATGTAATAGGACGAACTTTTCTATTACATAAAAAACACCCTCGATATGTTCCCACATACACATATCGAGGGTATAAATCGAGTAGACAGAATTACTATCATCTTTTTCAACCGCTAGCCAAAGGTAAAGTCTGGTCGTAAGCTTTGCTTATGCTCGCCCATGCATCCTGGGTGTCAACCGCGAGGTGGAATCGGAACGCTTACGACTGTTCGGCAATAGTCAGCCTGCAAATCGATTAATTACGCCATAGAAAGCATAAAACTAAAAGTAAGCCGAGCCTCCGCAGGCGACCCACGAGACCACAATAGCGGTTATTAGTGACCCAAGATATACTTTACCTGTCTTGCGGTAGAAATATGTAGCTACAAAAAACAGCACGAAAAATTGCGGAAAAATAAGTACAAGGGCACTCATAAACGGACCGTCGAACCCAGTTAACGCCCAACCCGTTCCATATCCAAGCATAAATGGAACATATTCAAAAAGCGAAACAATAACCAGACCTCCCAGCATCACATATACATTTTTCAGCCACCGGACAAGCTGCGTTTTTGCAGGGCATTCATACTCTTTCAGGCGCATCTGGCCAAAAAGTCTAACTCCTCCGTTAAAAAGCCAGATACCACATTACCGCATTATCGAAGAACAACCTCAAAATATGATTTACCAGCGGTTTGGGTTGAGTGATCTAACAGAAGATGAAATAAATCGTATTAAGGCAGTGGATGATGCTCTGCTTTATCATGAGTTCGTGGAATCCATGGGAGAACCTCCAGTTCAGGCCGAGCCGCCTGATGTTATGGTAAAACATGATTTTTCCCAAAGAGATATCGCATCGGTTAAGGAGGAGTTTCTTTATACCTTCAGAAATTTGGCTGAAAGAGAAAAAGGCTAAAATGAAAGTGGTCATTATCTTGTTATGTACGATTAAAATACTTGCTTTCATTTTTATTGTGGTATGTACTGTAGGAGGTTGGTTTATTCAAAATCCGCCCGCCGATTATGCTCCAGCAGGCTGGAAACCCCAAGCCACTTCAGGTTCTGCGGCGCTCACGACGTCCCAGACGCTGAAAACACCCCAGCTGTATTTGCTCACATTTTCCTTGATGCTTGCATGCATGGGAGAAATGGAAAGGTTATAAAAGCCCCAGTGATTTTAATCGTCACAGGGGGCTTGTTGAATGCAAATTGTGGCGCAAAGGGGTACTTGGTGAGCTGTGTTTACATAAACATTGAAATGCCTGCTATATCCATATATAATGATAAAGTATACAAAATAAAGGAGGAGAAAACATGACTGGGGACAGACTGCAAATGTTTTCGCCATGAGCGCATACATGGTTCTGGTAATACTGATAGGGTTATATTATGCAAAACGTGCCAATGAAAGCAGCAGCAATTTTTTTCTTGGTGGTAGAACCATTGGACCATGGTTCACAGCATTAAGTGCAGAAGCATCCGATATGAGTGGATGGCTTTTGATGGGCCTGCCTGGCGTTGCATATTGGT